>DONZ01000038.1 GCA_003512875.1 Desulfovibrio sp.
TTACTCCAATACCGGCGGTCAGGCTTCCAAAGCTACCCCTCTCGGTTCTATCGCGCAATTTGCCGCAAGCGGTAAGCCTATACGCAAGAAAGACATCGGCAGAATGATGATGAGCTACGGCTATGTTTATGTCGCGTATGTAAGCATGGGTGCCGATATGAACCAAGTTCTCAAAGCATTCAAAGAAGCGGAAGCGTACCACGGTCCTTCTCTCATTGTCGCTTATGCGCCATGTATCAACCAAGGTATCCGCAAAGGCATGGGCAAGAGCATGGAAGAAGCGAAACTTGCCGTAAAATCCGGTTACTGGCCTCTTTACCGCTTCAATCCTGAGCTTGAACAGCCATTCAGCCTTGACAGCAAAGAACCTGACGGCACGATGGAAGAATTCATGCTCGGCGAAAACCGCTTCGCACAACTTGAAAGCGCAAAGCCCGAACTTGCAAAACAATACCGTACAACCCTCATTGAACAATACAATGAACGCTATGCCCAACTCAAAAAAATGGCAGGCAAAGAATAATATTGTTCCCTGAATAAAACTTGAAAAGCCTGACAACATGTCAGGCTTTTTTTATGTCATAATAAATTCACCATATGATAATCCTTATTTTTTCCCTCTCAAAACATAATGGTGCAACGTGTGTTTCCTGTAATTGACCGCAAAAATTTGCAATGCGGCTTTTACAAATCTTATTAAAAAAGAACATAAAAAAAGCGGGAAAAATCCCGCTTTTTTTATAATGATTTCAAATCAATAAACAATATCTGAATAAAATCCCCGCAACGGCTCCAAACAAAACGGCTATTTCCAAAGCCCCCGTATCGCATCATGCATATCTTCCAAAATAACGTAAAAAGAAGGCACGATGACAAGGGTAATAAACGTCGCAAACAAAACCCCGAAACCAAGAGAAATAGCCATAGGCACCATCATGACAGCCTCTTTCGAGGTTTCAAACATCATGGGCATGAGCCCCATGAACGTTGTGAGCGTTGTCAACAAAATCGGTCTGAAACGCTGAATGGCTGCCTGCCTTACGGCGGTATAACAATCCTGCCCGCCAAGCCTGCGGATATTTGCAAAATCGATAAGCACGAGCGAATCGTTCACAACGACCCCGGTCAATGCCACCATACCGAAAATACTGATGACGCTGAGGCTGTGTCCCAAAAGCATGTGTCCGAGAATTGAGCCCACAATGCCAAAAGGAATGGAAACCATGATGATAAAAGGCTGCGTATAACTTTTAAACGGAATGGCAAGCAGGGCATAAATGCCGAGCAAAGAAAACAGCAACCCGTAAATCATGGTATTCGTGCTTTCCTGCATATCCTGCTGACGCCCGCCGAAACGCCAATGAAGTCCGGGGTAACGCACCATGAGTTCAGGCAAAATATTCGCCTGCACGCTGCGCATGAGCATGCTTGTTGCGGAAGACGGATTGATATTCGCCGTCACCTGAATGCTTTTCCGCCCGTTATCATGAATAATCTTCGCCTCCGCCATGGTATCGATGACCTGCACAATATCGCGCAAAAGCACTTCCTGCCCGGAAGGGGAACGTAAAACCAAATCTTCAAAATACGCAAGCTGTGTTTCATTTTCCGGCAAACGGACACGCACGGTTATTTCATTTGTTCCGCGCTGCTGACGCAAAGCGATAACCCCCTCATAGGCAGCGCGCACTTGGGAAGCTATGTCACGGGAAGTGAAGCCGAGCTGCCCTGCCAAGGGAAGAAGTTTTAAGTCAAATTGCCGCCTTGTATTGGAAATTCCCGCATCAATATCCCCTACTTCCGGAAATTCCTGCAAAAAATAAGCAAGGTCGGCTGCCGCCAAATTCAAAACATCCGTATCCCTATGGGATAAAAACACGGTCAGCCCCTTGCCCGATCCGGGACCTCCGCGGTCGGAAAGCATGCTGAGCGTTTCCACGCCGGGAATAACTCCCACTTTTTCACGCCATAAATTCGTAAATTCTTCCGTTGTGATTGGTCTTGTATTGGCATCGGTTAAAAAGGCGCGGATTTGAATGGAATCCTCGCTGATACGGGCATAAACGCCTTTGGAAAGCTTTTCCTCGCCATTTTCCGCAATAATTTCCTTTGCGGCATCGACAAGATGATTTTTAATCCTGTCTATTTCATGCTGCGGAGCACCTGCCGGCATAGTTGCTTCCGCAAAAGCGTAATCCGATTCCGCCCGCGGCATGAGGTCGAAGCCCAGCCGTCCGGAAAGAGCATAGCTGATGCTGCAAAAAAGCAAGGCAATGCCTATTGCAACCGTGACATAACGGTTTTTTATGACATAATTGATAAACGCGCCGTAACGGTATTCCACAAAATACAAAAACGCCTTATTAAAAATATCTTGCTTCTGACAAATGAATTTAATGGGTTCTTTCCACCAGGAATACACTGTGTTTTCTTCAACAAGAATTTTCTTTTGATGTGAAAGGTGGGCGGGAAGCACAAATAAGGATTCCAACAAGGAACAGCTGAACACGGCAATGACGATAAGCGGCAAGCCAGCCCAAATTTTTCCCATCATTCCGGGCACAAAAAGAATAGGCAGAAAAGTCAGCATATTGGTAAGAACACTGAAAACAACAGGAATCGCAACTTCGCGGATACCGCAGACAGCCGCTTCTATCGCCGGTTTTCCCCTGTCCTGCCATGAGCTGATATTTTCACCCACGACAATGGCATCGTCAACGACAATTCCGAGCGTCACAATGAAAGCAAACATGGTGATGACGTTGATTGTCAAATCAAAAGGGATAAAAAACCAAAAACCGCCCAGGATAGAAGTCGGTATTCCCAAACTCACCCATAACGCCAAAGACGGACGCAAAAAAACAGCCAAACAGACAAAAACAAGCAACACACCCGCAACAGCGTTGTTGATAAGGGTTTCCGCACGGTCTTTATAAATATCGGACAAATTATTCCGCACTTCCAGCCGAATGTCGCCCGGCAAAATTTCATTGTAATAATTGATGATTTTTAAAGCGGCATTGGCGACTGTCACGGGGTCGTTGCTTTCATTCTTATAAATAGCCAGAAAAAGCGTATCTTCCCCATTAAACTCGGACCAGCGGGTAACATCTTCCACCCCCTCCGAAATAGTCGCGATATCTTCCAGCATGAGGCGGCTGCCGTCTTCATTGGTACGCACGACAATATCCGCAAATTCAGCGGCGTAATCACGGCGTTCATCAACATTGAGCAAAATATCGCCCGCGCGGGTTTTCAGCGTCCCCCCGCCAAGCTCGATGGACATATCACCGATAACTGTCGCTATATCCTCTAATTTCAAGCCATACTTACGCAGATTATCCTGCGGAACTTCCACATGGATTTCAAATTCCTTCGCCCCCTCGACTTCGACATTGGCGATAAGAGGGGATTGTGACAAATCATCTTTGATAATATCAGCCCAATACCGTAAAATCTGATAATCCTTATTCCCGTATAAAAGCACGTTTAAAACCTCGACGTGCCGAAGCCGCAAAGCGATGACGGGGCGTTCCGATTCTTTCGGAAAAGTGGAAATCCTGTCTATTTCCGCTTTCACATCCTGCAAGACTTTGTTTTCATCCACGTAATCATGCAAAGTAAGGGTCAGCTGCGTTGTTCCCGGACTGATTTTCACCGCGGTTTCTTTTATTCCGTCAACGCTTTCAAGGGAATCTTCAATGACATTGACAATGCTTTTTTCAATTTCTTCCGGTGTAGCCCCCGGATAGCTCACGCTGATGGTGATAGCGCCGACGGTAAAGGAAGGAAAAACATCTTTCGTTATGCGCGTGGAAATAAGAAAACCGCCAACAAGCAGAACAACCATCAAAATATTGGCTGCCACGGGGTTTCTCGCCATCCAGGAAAGCGGTCCCTTATTGATATTTTCGTTATGATCTTGCATGGTCACGAATTTTTAACAATATTGCTGATGGTTAAAGGCATGCCTTGAATGGCGGTAGGAATAACGGATGTGATGACATATTCGGAATTTTCCAACCCGCTGCGGATATAGACGTTGTCCAAATCTTTCCATGCGATATCGACTTCCCGAATATCAAGAACATACTGCACGCCGTCCTCATCGCTTCCATCGTCCTTATTTTGCGTCACGGGCATAGCCACGAAAACGCTGTCGTTAGGCTGCAAAGCCCTGCGGGGCACGATAACGGAATTTTCAAGCGTTCCCGCTTTAAAAACAACTTCCGCATGGTCGCCCAAAATAAGGGCTGGAGCATTGTTTTTTATACCCAGCGGATCGGGAATGCTGATTAAGATACGCCCCATGCGCGTGGCGGAATCAAGACTCGCCACATGGCGGATAATGCGCCCCTCCCGCACAACTCCCGTGGACGTGGTGATCTGCACTTTCGAATTGGCATTTTTTTTAAGATTGAGGCTTGTCAACTTATCAATGGCAACAGCCGCTTCAATTCTGTATTCGTCAATGCCTACCAGGGTCATCAAATTGTCTTGGGTATTGGTAAGACTTCCCACGGAAACATTGCGTTCCGTAACCATGGAATTATAAGGCGCTTTGATTGTCGTATAATCCACATCAAGCTGTGCCATTTTCACGGCTGCTTCCGCCGCTTCCACATCGGCTTTCGCCTGAGCAAGCTGCGGCGCGCGCAAAGCCAAATCGGAAATGATGACCTCCCCGATAAATGAGGAAGAAAGCTGTTTCAACTGTTCCGCTTCCGCTTTCGCAACGCTTTGCTGCCCCATTTCAAGTTCGTAAGCCGCCTTCGCCTTCGCCAAATCACTTTTTTTCAATCGCAATGTGTTCACATAGGTATCCGCGTCAAGCTTAACCAACACTTCATCTTTTTTCACAATAGCGCCGATATCGGAATTTTCTGACAAAAAAACGACCTGCGAACTCACCCGCGCATTGATATTTGTTTCCTGATACGGTCTTATCGTGCCCAACGCCCTGATTTGCACGGGAGCCTCCCCGACGGAAACTTCCAGAACATTCACGGCGAACCGTGTCGTTTCAGCCCGTTTCCGCATGCTCACGGGTTTTGTCGCCATAAAAAACCATGAAACGGCAAACATTGCTAAAAATATTCCGATAACAATGAAAATCGTCCTTTTATTTTTCATCAACCGCTTCCTTTTGGGCTAAAACAAAAACCTGCTCTTCAGGAAAATACATATTGCCTAAGGCACGATAGAGATTAATCCGCACTTGAACCACATTGACCCGCTGTTTCGCAATAGTCCGTTCCAAATCCTGCGTGCTTTGCAAAAGGGTGAGAAAACGCATGACATCTTCCGAGCCTTCCAAATAAGAATTCAACGCTCCGCGTGTCGCACTTTTCGCCATAACGTACTGCTGTTCCAAAAGCCGGAGTTTTTCCTGCTGGGAATATTCCTGTGCTATGGCATTGTTCACTTCCGCCACAGCTTCCGCCACGGTTTTTATATAGGCGGTGACCGCTTCTTCCGCCATGGCCCTCATTTTTTCAACCTGATGCTTCTTCGCCCCGGCGTCGAAAAGCGTATAACTCAAACTCGCCATAAGCTCATTGGTCCAGTTTTCAAGCAAAAGTGAAAGACTGCCCGCATTGAAAACATGCGAAACAGACAGGTTGAGCTTTGGCAGACGGTTGGCCTGCGTTTCTTTCAAATCAAAATGTTTTGCCTGCACGTTTGCCCAAGCGGAACGGATATCCGGTCTGTATTGAAGCAATTCGACAGGTATTCCCACATCCGGAATAGCCAGAACATCCGGCAGAGGGGCGTGCTCGTCAATATTCAATGCATTTCCGGGAATTTTTCCAAGCAAAATGCAAAGCGTATTTTTCAATTCCAAATTCGCTTGCAGCAAATCGGGAAGCTCCGCCTTCGAGGAAGCGAGCACTTCTTCTTGCTGCAACACATCAAGACTGCTCACCAAGGAATTGGAAAACCGCACTTTCTGCAATTTGACAAGACTTTCATTAACCCTGATCTGCTCTTTGACAATGTCTGTTTCCGCTTGATTTCCCAATAATTCCACCCACGCGCTTGCAATATTCGCCGTAATGGTCATCGCTGCCGTTTGCCAATCGTCCCTGCTCGCATAAAACCGCATGTTATCGGCGGAATACGCAGAGCGCACACGCCCCCACAAATCCAGCTCATAGGATGCGGACGCATTCAGTCCATATTTTTCAGTAGTTTCAGAAACCGTCTGCTCGGAAGAACCGCTTTTTCGTTCCGCATGGGCGCTTGTTCCTGACGCTCCGACAGTTATCAAAGGGAAAAATTCGCTTTCGGCGATATGCGCCTCGGCAGCATATTGTTTCATACGTGAATATGCCGTCAAAATATCATAATTTTCTTTTAACGCCGTTTGTTCCAATGTATTTAAATCAGCGCTGGCAAAAGTATCCCACCACAATTTATTTTTATGGTTGTAAACTTCGCCCACTTCTTTCTTATACGGTTCCAATTCCGCATAAAAATATTCCCCGAGCATGGGCGAAGAAAGAAGTTCTTCCTGCAATTCGGACCGCAATCCGGAACCTTGACAGGCGGAACAGAAAAAAAGAAGAAAAAAGAGGCAAAAAAATCTATATAATATACGCAGCGTATGTTTTTCTTTCAACATTCATTTTTTATAGCACAAAATAAAAAAACTTACAATTCTTATTCGAACTGTAAGTTTTTTAATCCAACATCTTTATTTCTTATAACAAATGTTCCGCACGGGTTATGGCAGCTTTCAGACTGTGGCAAATATTATTCTCGCCCAACGCGTTCATAATGCCCATTTTTTTCAGAATACGGCGGGTTCTTGCCGGCGGGTTAGCCAAAATCACATGAAAATCATTGGATTTCCTATGGGCTAAAAACGCTTCTAAAACGTGAATGCCGGTAGCGTCGATAGCCGGCACGTCACGCATATACAAAATATATACCTTGATATCGGGATTGCGGCGCATGAACATTCTTTGGAAACGGTCCACCATGCCGAAGAAGAACGGTCCGGATATGGAATAAACGAAAACCCCTTTCGGCAAATCGTCTTGATTGACAAGACTTTCGTCAAAATCACGCACGACTTCGTGTTCTTCCAACGCTTCAATGGAACTCATCACGCTCATACGGCGCATAAAGAGCAGGGAAGCCAAAAGAACCCCGACATACACGGCAACGGTCAAATCGACAAGAACGGTCAGCAAAAACGTCAAAAGCATGATGGACCAGTCGGATTTGGGACCCCGCAAAATATTTTTGATTGCATTGATTTCAAGCATGCCATAGGAAGTGATGACCATGACGGCGGCAAGGCAGGCAAGGGGGATTGCGGAAGTGAGGGGAGAAAGCCAAAGCACAAAGGCGAGCACGGTAAAGCCATGAATGATGGCGGAAACGGGGCTTCTCGCACCGCTGCTGATATTGGTTGCGGTTCTTGCGATAGCGCCGGTTGCGGGAATGCCGCCGAACAAAGAACACGCGATATTGCCGGAACCTTGTGCGATAAGTTCCATATTGGAATAGTGC
>DONZ01000109.1 GCA_003512875.1 Desulfovibrio sp.
TGTATTCCTGCAGTAATTTGATACTGTCGGCATACATGCCCATTTCATAAAATGCGATGGCTTCATTATATTTTATAATCGGCTCATCGGGATAATTTTGTGCGAAATCGAAAAGAATTTTCAATGCTTTTTCAGGCTGTTTTTCGTGGATCAATATTGTCGCATCGCCGATAACGGCTTCCATCAGCTGAGGGTCAAGCTCCAATGCCAGTTTGAATTTTTCTTTTGCCTCGGCAATTTGATTGTTCTCATAATATGCGATGCCTAAATTTGCCTGCAATGCGGCGGAATTGGGAACAAGGCTGACTGCTTCCTTGAAAACTTTGACGGCGTTTTCCGGTTGTTTGCATTGCAGGTAACTCATGCCGAGCCCGTTTAGGATAATAGGATTTTTTTGCAGATTGTCAGCTTCTGAAAAAATTTGGATGCTTTTTGAACATTCGTTGTTGTCATAGGCATTGAATGCCTTTGAGATGTCGAGCGGCGCCAGTCGTTCAGCATTGTTTGACTGCGCTGCGCAGCCGCATAACAATATGAGAAAAAAGAAAGAACAAAGTAAAATCCGTTTCATAAATACTCCTTATGGATTTTGTCGAAATCCATATCGTTATCAAAGGTGAGGGGTTCCCCTATCGTTGGCAGGTAGATGATTTTATAGTTGTTTTTGTTTTTCACTTTAATCAGGCATTCTTCCGACAATCCGATTTTGCTGACAGCAAGATTAAAAAAACCGTTCGTCAGCGCCTTATTATTGATTTCCGTTATTTCGGAACCATGGGAAAGTGTAAATTCCTTGTATGGTTTCCCATGATTGGCAATAAGGATTTTTTGGGGATAAAAAACCAAATCAAGCTGCTCGCCATTAAAAATGGCTAAGCTTTTAGCCTCGGTTTTAGCATCGATTATTTCATTGACGCTATCCAAAATATTTTTGTCGAACGGCCATAAAAAATTAATGGATACGCTCATGAGAATGCTTATTAAAACCAAGCTTATCGTCAGCTCCAGGAGCGTAAAAGCATTGTCGGAGGAGTGATTGCCGTGCGTTTTCATCATTCTTTCGCAGTATCTTTTCCGTAAATGTCCTGGTCTTCGTTTTCTCCCCCTTCCTGTCCGTCGGCACCGAAGCTCATGATTTCAAAAGGGGTTCTTTCCCCGGGAACGATATAAACATAAGGATTTCCCCATGGGTCGTCCGGAAGCTTGCTGATATAGCCGTTCGCTGGATAATTTTTAGGTGTTTTTCCCATGGTCGGTTTTGTCACAAGGGCGTCCAAGCCTTGTTCCGTTGAAGGATAAAATCCGTTATCCAAATAGAATTTTTTCACTGCTGTCGATAAATTTTCGATTTGCATTTGTGCCTGCACAACTCTTGCCTTGTGGGGCTCATCCATGAACTGCGGGGTGATGATGGCGCCTAAAATGCTGAGAATTACCAAAACAATCATTAATTCAAGCAAAGTGAATCCGTCATTTTTTTTAGAGTGCAACATCGCATTATCTCCTTATTGAATGTTTTTATATTTCCATTTTATATAGTTATCATAAATCGTGCAGATTGATACCATGCTTATGTTATTATTGCCGGCTCCGACCCGGATGTGAAAACGGAAAACCCTGCTCGAGTGGGATACGATGCTTTGGGAGGGAACATTCTGTGCAAAGCTTTCAAAAATTTCCCTGTACCAGGCGGTTTCATTTAAATTTTCTTTTGAAGTTCTTTTTAAAAGTATTTGCTGTAAAAAATCGCCGGCTTGATTTTGTCCGTCATAAAGGCTTCGGACGACAACCGGCTCTAAAAAAACGATATTCATGGGACCGCTGCTCCAAACGCTGACGATGTCGATTAATCCTTTGCCGTTGTCTGTTCCGTTTATGATATTATGTATCAATGTTTGATCAATAGTTTGCGGCCATGCTATCAAATTTAATTCTTGGGGATTTTCAAACGGTCTTTCGGGCGGAAAACACCGGACGGGAAGAGCGAGGTATTTTTTTAATTCCTCCGCATCAGGAGCGATCTGTCCTCCCCATATCAGCATGGAATTGAGCATTTCATCCGCCATTTCATATGCGTTTTCTTCTGTTCCGGCATAACCGTTTTGTTTCATAAGGTTCACCAGAATATTTTTAAGGATTTGCTGATGATATAAAGCTCTCTTGCGCGTATCGTCCGTTGCCGAAAAAATATTGTTGATAGGGAAAAAAGAATTTTCATCGACAATTTGTATGGAAAAATCTTCGCTTTTAAAAGAATCCATGATTGCTTGCCAAATAATCGTCAATTCTTCAAGCGTATGTTTTCGGGCGGCTGATGTTGCTGACAAATTGTTCCGCAAGAGTTTGACTGCGAGATTTTCGCCCGATTCCGCAAAAATTTTGCTTTGTATCGTTCTTTTGTTTAAATTTGCAAGGGTATGGTCGTACAATACGAATTGAGAAAGCCTGGACGCGATTGCCGCAAGCCCGGTAAGAATAATTAAAACTATAATCAGAACAGTCCCTTGATTGTTTTTCATCGGCTCTCTCTTTCTTTTGCCGGAACCGGAACGATAAACGTGAAGTTTTTTCTGTCGGAATATGAAATGGTAAATTTAAACGCTTGGGGATAAAAATTCTTATCGGCTGTGGTTTTTTCGGACCAGTTTGAATAATATTGTTCGTTCCATAACGCTTGGATGGCTATTTCTTTGATGTTTTTGTCCAAAAGCAGCTCCGTTGTCCGAAAATCCGTATCGATACCGGCGAACGGACGTTCCCTGCGTATTAAAACATACGTGTTTTGCCGAGATTTTCGTAAATAATATTCCACGGCATATGCGGGAGGAAGCGCGTTTTTGGGTGCGCCGCCATGTATTTGGAATGTTGTTTGCAATGAAATGACCAATATGTCGGAACCGGAAGTGTTTTTTTCAGCGCCGGCGAATTGTTTGAACTGTGCGGAATGTTCCTGGGGAGTAAGAAACACAGGTATGGGTTTGTTGTGAACAATGGAAATATTTGCGAAATCATTATCCAATATTGTTGAAAACAAACGTTCCTGCTCTTTTTGAAAAACAATTTTTTTGCTTTCAGTGCCGAACTGCATCACCATATCGTATGTTGAAAAAAGAACCATGCCTATGATCGAGGTCAGGCTCATGGCTATTAAGAGTTCTATCAGCGTAAATCCGTTATTGTTCATGGTAATATGTACTCCATGGTGACACTTTGACCGTTTTTGGAATTTTCATTTTTAAAATTGACTGAAAGTATTTTGAGCTGATATTGCCCGTCAATTGTTTTTATTTCGGATTTCCATGAAATTTTCGGATTTTCAGGAGCGAGCGTTCCCGATTGTTCATAATTCTTGGATTGGATGATATTGGTTAAAATTTCCCTTTCCTTATAAATGACGGCATCCTGCCAGAGATTAAACGCTATGCTTTCTTGCTGCCGTCCAATTTGCTGAACGGAAATGACGGCGACAATGCTGAGTATCGACAATGAAATCAATACTTCTAACAGGGTGAAAGCGCTGTTTTCATTCATAACGGATAATGCCCATGGATAATGAAAAAAAGTTGTCGTTATTTTTTTGCATTGATAATTGTTCGATTTGTATGTCAGGATACGCCTGCCATAGGTTCAGCCATGCGACGCATTGGTCCAGGTAAAGGTTCGAGAGGCGGATTTCCAATTTTTCACTGTAATTTTCAGTGCGGGGAGAAGGATTTACGGATTCTATTTGCTGTGCCATGTTTAATTGTTCCGATATTTCATTGAGGCGGTAAAACAGGGACGTTGACAGGGATTTCGCCTGCGGCTGTTCGGAAGGAATCTGCGCGATAAGGCTTTTCAGTTCGGCGTAATTGTTTTTCGTTGTTTGTAATTGGTGTTCGGCTTTGTTTATCTGCGTGTGAAGATATATGAAACATAGAAGAAAGCCTGCCGCCGTCAGCATAAGCGTATACTTGAGCTTGTTCATATGGTATCCTCCACATTGAAGGTGATTTCAAAATTGATGCTGAATTTGTTTTGACCTTTGATGATGGATGCGTTTGTGACTTTCACGTTTGAAATATCGGAATCCGCTTTCAACGCGTTTGTTATGTTATCCAGCTCTTCGTAATTTATGGTGCTTGCATTGATTGAAACAATATTTTTGTTCATATTGAAATTTGTCAGGATGATTTTTTCCTTATCCGGCAAACGTTCGCTTAGACGTTCCAAAACGGCTAAAGGCGTATTTTGGGAATGCGCGGCTGATTCCGGAGCTATTCTGTTTAAAAGCACGCTTTTCAACTGCTTGAAATTGGAAAAAGAGGGGGCGTCCGGAACCGCTTTTTTATAACTGTTTTGAATTTCCATTAAATAGCTCTTATTTTCATTTCTAAGAGCTGTCAGCTTGAGGCTGAGGGAGCTTAATCCCAGGACAAGACAAAACATAATAAGATAACAAGGAATGAAATTCGGGTTGAGCAGTTTTTCCAGCTGCGTGTTTTTATTTGTTTTTTCCGGTGAATTTGTTTTGTTTTTATGGGTGAAAAATAATGAAGCCGAGCCGAAAGACAGAAGGATATTATGGGCGACAATGTTTTCAGTGCTGTAAACCGCATGCTTGAACGGTGATTTTTTCTTAAAAAACGCGCATTTTTTCAATATATCCGAGAGGGCTTGCAATTTGGGAATTGCGATGTACGGAGCATAATTTATTTTTTTGTCGAGGTATTCTTTCAATTCCCGTTTGTTTTCGCTGATGATGACAAATTCCGAATGTTCCGCATGGGGCAAAATGAAGTTCATGGCGGCATTGAAGTATTTGCCGTTTTGTTCATTTTTAAGCAGTTGAATATAATAGAGTTTTTTTATTTGATTTTTTTTACGGCAAATG
The DNA here is from genome assembly GCA_003512875.1 of Desulfovibrio sp. Lineage (GTDB taxonomy): Bacteria > Desulfobacterota > Desulfovibrionia > Desulfovibrionales > Desulfovibrionaceae > Taurinivorans > Taurinivorans muris. The sequence continues at coordinate 4,874 of DONZ01000109.1, forward strand.
GAAAAAAACGTTTCATCGTAAAGAGCCAGATAGTTTTTTTCTTCCGCATGGTTTTGCCCTAAGAGATAAGGGAAAGGCAAAAAGCTTATTTTGGTTTGCGCGGCGCCGTATCGGTCCGTCAATGAATACCATGATGTTAAAAAAGACGTTAGGCAAGAGAGCGTGTATGCTGTTGTTTCCGTATCGTTTTTTTCTTTTTTGCCGATGATTGCGGTATGGGTGAACAGGTTTGCCTGCGGCATTTCGACATCAAGCATTATGCCGATGGCTTTTTTTATTTTTGCGGGCGAGGAAAAAGGAAACCTCCATTCTTTGACGATGACGTTTTTAGGGTCGAGGCAAATATGCCATACGCTGTTTTTTATGGATTGCGGGCAGCTGCTTTTCAGGTCGTCAGCAATTGCGGCTGTCAGCTCTTCGGGATTTGTTTTGGCGTATTTTTTTTCCGCAAGCAAAAAGGGTAGGAAAAAGTTTTTTTTCCAGACGGAAACATGCCAATGCGCTGATTTTTCGATAAGGACGATATAGAGTTTATTCATAACATATCCAGTTAAATCCGTTATAAGACATTGACGTTCGGAGAATTGGGGGAGCCGGTGATTTTCATTCTGACTTCGTTTTTTTCAAGAATTGATCTTCGCGTGTTTTTTGGGGTCAGTTCCTGATTGATATCATTCTTATCGATTTTGACAACGGCGTTGAAATTTAATGCCGATTGGCGGAGATTATGGTAATCAAGATCCGCGGTGCCGTTCACTTCCGCCGATATTATGTCGGACTTGAAAGAGATATCGCAATAATCGAGTTTGCTTTTGTTCAGCCGCAAATCCACGGACAGATTTCCGTTTGCAATGTCTGAACGGTTCAGGATAGGAATATGGTTGGTGACATCGGCATTTGTCACGTTTCCTTTGCAGGCTGCGTCCATGGAGAAAAGATCGGGTTTTGAATTTTGCAGCAGAAAGGCTGCGTAAGCGTTGAAATTGGCTGTGCCGGAATTGACGCCTATCAGTGTTTGCAGCGGAAATGAATTTTTAATGTCTTTTAAATCGATGTTTTCAAATGTCGCCCGCGCGGTTATTTGCTTGGGAGAAAACAATGCGTCCGATGTGACGGCTGCCGTGATTTTTCCTTTAGCCAAAGCGCCGGTGAGGTTTATTTCCTTGTTCCAAAGCGATAATTCCAATTTTCCCTGTTCAATCACAATATCAGGATAAGCCGCATGGCTGAGCGCGTCGAATTTTAAAGCGGGCATGATGAGGCTGACTTGCGGGTTGACGATATTGACATTGTTTTCTTCCAATACGGATAAGAAATGCCGAAATTTCATTTCCGCATTCTTTTTCATGGAAAGAACGGCGAAAATGCAAAGATAGCAGATGAGAAATAAAAAGAAGGCGAAAAAGAGCCGTTTGAAAAATTCGGCATGGACCGAGAACAGAAGCGGTTTTCGCCATGTTTCAATTTTGCTGAAAAAAGAAGAGAAAAAGTTACGCATTGATTACTCTTGTCAGTTCCGTCAGGGAAGTTATTCCTTGGGCTACTTTGATCATTCCGTCAAGATAAAGGCTGTACATTCCGTTTTCTTCCGCAAATTGTCTGATTGTTGCGGAATCGGTTTTGTCCACGATCAATTTTTTCATTTTTTCATGAATAGGCATCATCTCATAAATCGCAATTCTTCCTTTGTATCCGGTATTCATGCATTCCGGACAGCCCTGCGGTTTATAGAGGGTATTGTTTTGCATATGTTCCGCCGCCCTGCCGAGTTTCAGCATTTCGTCTTTGTTCGGCGAATAGGCTGTTTTGCAATGCGGGCAAAGCACGCGGACCAGTCTTTGCGCAATGACTCCCCGCAATACCGAACTCAATAAAAACGATTCCACATCCATATCAAGCAGGCGGGTAATGGCGCTTGGGGCGTCGTTCGTGTGCAGGGTTGAAAAAACAAGGTGTCCGGTAAGGGCGGACTGCACGGCTATGGAGGCGGTTTCCTGATCGCGGATTTCACCGATGAGGATGACATCGGGGTCTTGGCGCACCAAGGTTCTTAACCCGTTGGCGAAAGTCAGCCCGATTTTTGTGTTGACTTGGACCTGCCCGATACCGTCAAGCTCATATTCCACCGGGTCTTCGATGGTGAGGATATTCCTGCTGGGAGAGGCTATTTCCTGCAAGGCGGCATAAAGGGTTGTCGTTTTTCCGCTGCCGGTCGGACCTGTGACCAGAATAATTCCGTTGGGCATGCTGATAAATTCTTTCATCACGGCAAAGCAGGAGGGGGTAAGCCCCAGTTCGTTCAAAGAGAGTATCCTTTCGGATTTTTCAAGCAAACGCAGCACAACCCTTTCGCCGAAAGAAGTGGGCAGGGTTGAAACACGCAGTCCGACCTCCCTGTCCCCTAAGGCTATGGTTATTCTTCCGTCCTGAGGAAGCCTTTTTTCCGCGATATTCAGTTTCGCCATGACCTTGATACGGGAAACGACCGCGGCATGGTGGGATTTTTCCAATTTGTTTTTATCGTATAAGACCCCGTCCAAGCGAAAGCGGATACGCGACTCCTCCCGATACGGCTCAATATGGATATCGCTTGCGCCGAGCCTTATCGCCTGCGCAAGAACATGGTTGACGAAGCGGATGAACGGGGTTTCGTTGCTGTCGTCAAGAACATCGTCAATCGTGTCATCGTCGAAATCAACGGATTTGTTTTCCGACTGCTGAAGCAGTTCTTCGGAATTTTCTTGGCTTACGGAGTTGAAAGCCAAATTGATGAGATACTGGACGCTTTCTTTTTCCAGCAAAACCGGAAAAATGAATTGTTTCTGCAATAAAAATTCAAGTTCCTGTTTTATGGACCATGATTGTATGTTACAAATCCCAAGTACGGGAATATTGTTGTAATAGAGCGGAATTACAATATTTTTTCTTAACCATTGGATTGAAAAAAGGCATATTTCCTCAAAATTAGCAGACCATGGGGAATGTTCCTGATTTATGAGATTTTTCATATCCGGCACATGGCTGATTCCGAATTCCTGCGAAAGCAAAGAAAGGTATTGCGTTTCGGTTATGCGGTTTTCAGCGTACAGCACGTTCGCGAGAGGGACGTTTTCTTTCTGCGCCTGCCGGGAAAAAAGCTCTTTTTCTTCTTTACCCAATAAAAAATCATCATAATTCATAGGCATGGGGGCTTCCTTATCGAACCATGAGCGGAGGAAGAAGCTTCGGTTTGCTGATAATGGGCAACCCGAGTCCGTCTTTGCCTATGCTCGTTTGGTGGAGTATGAGCTGTTTCTGGGCGGTGAGGGTTTCTGATTCTTCAAAACTTCTGATGATTTTAGGCGTGATGAAAACAAAAAGATTGGTTTGGCTTTTTTCTTTTTGTCTTGATTTGAAAAGCCAGCCCAGTACGGGAATTTTTGAAAATCCCGGAACTTCCGTCTGCTGGTTGCTGGAATTGTCGTCAAGCAAGCCGCCTATGACGGCGGTTTGTCCGTCTTTCAGCAAAATGGTCGATTTGATGAGCCTTTTTCTTGTTGTCGGGGCGACAATCTGAACGCCGTTGGACAAGGTGATCAGTCCCTGCGTCACCCTGCTTGTTTCCTGTTCGACTTCCAGCCTCAGCGCCCCGTTGTCGTTAATTCTGGGAACGATTTTCAATTTCACCCCGACATCCTTATAATCCATGGTTTGCGTGGTAAACGTCGCCTCGTTGCTTGCCGTGGATTCTTTTGTGTAGGGAATGTTGTCCACCACTTCAAAGGAGGCTTCCTCGTTGTCGAGGGTGAGCAGCTGCGGCGTGGCAAGCACGTCAATATCGGTATTGCCTTTGGACATGTTCAAAATCGACTGGACGTTGTACGCCGTTCCGCCGATGGAAAACGCTTCGTTCAAAATAGCGCCGAGGCTGATACCGGAAGGAAGCGTGGCGGTTCTGTTTGAATTTAAATTGATTGTTCCGCCGTTTAAATTAACACCGCCCACAATGCCCACATCGCCCGAATCCGTGCCTAAGGTCCAGTTGACGCCGAAAGCGGCGCTCGCTTCGCTGTTGACTTCCATGATAAGGGCTTCGATGAAAACCTGCTGTCTTTCAATATCCAGTTTCCTGATTATTTCAAGCAGGGCGTCAAATTCATCAGAGCGGGCGGTGATGACAAGGCTGTTTGTCGATTTGTCGGGAACGACCTTGACGTCTTTTGAAAGCACAATGTCCTTTTCTTCTTCCGCGTTTGTCGAAGCGATCTGCCGTTCAAGCAGGGTATTGAGGACTTCCGCAATATCTTCGGCTTTTCCGTTCGCAAGGCGGACATGGTGGATGTCGCCTTTGCCTTTCGGGGTCGGAATGTCGACTTCCGCAATTATTTCCCGAACGGTTTCGATTGTTTCGTCATCGCCGAAAACCAAAAGGCTGTTTGTCCTGTCGTCCGGCTGTACCATGCTGATACTGATTCCGCCCCGTTTGGACATTTCCTCATCCCTGCTTTTCAGCATGGTGGCGATAGGCGCCGCAAGGGTTTTTGCGTTGCCGTGCTTTAATTTTATGATTGCCGTTTTTCCGTTATTGGTGCTGTTTTCGACTTGTTCGATAAAGGCGAGGGCTGTTTCCATGGCAGATTTCGGCGCGGTGATAGCCAAGGTGTTGGCTCCGGCATAGGACGTGATATAATAATCTTTTGCCAAAATCGCAGGCAGGATTTTGGAAAGTTCCGAAGCCATGGCTTTTTTCAGCGGAATGATTCTTGTCTCGATACTTTGGGGGGAACGGGAATTTTCAATGCCGACCGTTGTTTCGCCTTGCTGTATGCCGTCTTTGAAAGGAATAACCGAATACACGCCGCCGGTTTTTTGCACGGCGAACCCGTGTATCCTCATAATGGCGATAAAGGTTTCAAAGGCTTGCGCGGTGTTTATTTCCACCGGGGAGTAAATGGTGATGTTTCCTTTCACATTCGGGGTCGTGACGATATTATATCCCGTCATTTCACTTACATAACGGATAAACTGGTGTATATCCACATCTTGGAAATCGAATTTTATTGTTTTTTCCGCAGAAAGGTGCGCCGGATTTTCTTCATTCGCAAAAGTGCCGTTTGCGGGCAGAAACAGCGCAAGGCATACCAGAACAATGGTTTTAAGATGTTTCATGTTTCGTTCCTATGTGAGAGAATATTGTATCACGAGTTTTTTGTTGTTTCTTAAAAGGGTTATGGTGAATGTATCGTTCCGGATCACCTCCGCCAGCCGGGCGATGTCGTTGTATGAGCGTATCGCCGTTTCATCGGCTTGCAGCAGGATGTCTTGCGGCAGCAGGCGGAATTTGTCGAAATACGTGCCCGGATTTATGCTGATTATCTGCAATCCTTGGATATTGTTTTTATTGTACGGGAGAATTTGAACGTGCTGGAGCACGCTTGGAATATCGCTGAAGAAATCCGTCAATTCGTCTTTGGAAAGCGGATAGGTGAAGTCCGCCTGTATTACCGTATTTTCTTTTCTGAGGACGAGTTTTTCCTTTTTGGCGTTTTGGGCGATGATGACTTCTTCGCGGCTGATTTCCACAATTTTCCAATCGCTGACGGTTTGGTTCACGGTATACAGTTTCTGTTCTTTTCCGTTAGCGATAATCGCCTTGTTTTCCGAGCTGTCGTTTAAAATTATTGTGCCGGTCAGAATTAATGGCAGTGAACTGACGGGAATGGAACCGTCGCTCGTATGTTCCCTTGCTGTTTGGCTGTGAAGCGCCTGCTGCTGATTTGGAGAGTAAACAAGCCCGTGGAAGAGGTTGGCATGTAAAATTTTTTGATATTGTTTAGGGGAACCGCCCGTATGTTGCACCGCCGCATTTTGTTTTATGCCGGAAAAACGAATGGGCGCCTCCCGCAGGTCCATGGTGATGGAGGCGGCAAACCAGGCGGAAAGAAAACAAATGCAAAAGAGAAAGGTTTTGGTTTGAAATATTTTCATACTATCCCGCCAGACTGCTCATTTCAAAAATCGGAAGCATGATTGCGATAACGACAAAGCCGACAAAACCGCCCAGTATGAGTATCATGATCGGTTCCAAAAGAGACGTGAGAATTTGAATTTTGTTTGCAACGGCGTTTTCGCAATCGTCAGCCACCCACAGGAGCATATCGCTTAAATTTCCGCTTTTTTCACCTGCCGCCACCATGTTCCGCGCAATGCCCGGAAATAGTTTTTCCTCGTTCATATAAGCGGAAATATCATGCCCTTCCTGCACGCCGTCAATCATATTCTGAACGGAGCGGGTCATAATGACGTTATCCGTAATGGAATGGACTATTTTCAGGGCTTTTAAAAGCGTGACGCCGTTTTTCAGGAGCATGCCAAGCGTTCTTGTGAGCTGGCTCACCAAAACATATCTGTATGTTTCAGCGACAAGGGGCAGTTTCAGCAGCAGACCGTGCCAAAGGAGTTTTCCCCTGCGCGATTTTTTTAAGCGGTAAAAAAGAAAAGCGAAAACCGGGGGGAAAAAAAAGGGGGAAGAAAAACAAAAAAAAAAAAAGAA
>DONZ01000034.1:0-390 GCA_003512875.1 Desulfovibrio sp.
TAAATGCAGAGGACTTGAAAGAAGAAAAACTTTTCAGTGCATTAAAAGAATATGTTTGTTACGCCTTATCGCCCCGGGTGAAAAAAGTGATCAATGCGAGCGGGGTTGTCATTCACACGAATTTAGGGCGTTCCGTGTTGGCAAAAGAGGCGCTGGACGCCGTAAATCTTGCTGCAAGCGGTTATTGTAATTTGGAATTTGACCTTGAAAAAGGTGAACGCGGCAGCCGTCATACTTTGGTTGAAAAAGATATTTGCAAACTTACGGGGGCGGAAGCCGCCCTTATTGTCAACAATAACGCCGCTGCCGTATATTTGGTGCTGAACAGTCTCTGCTTTGGCGGTGAAGTCATTGTTTCGCGCGGCGAACTTGTGGAAATCGGAGGAAGTT
>DONZ01000034.1:702-2724 GCA_003512875.1 Desulfovibrio sp.
TTGTGGAAATCGGAGGAAGTTTCAGAATACCCGAAGTCATGAAACAAAGCGGGACGGCTCTTCATGAAGTCGGTACGACCAATAAGACCCATTTGAAAGATTATCAGGACGCTTTTTCGGAAAATACGAAAGCTGTTTTGAAAGTTCATACCTCAAATTACCGTATCATCGGTTTTCAGGCAGATGTGCCCAATCATGAGCTTGCAGAATTTGCGCATTCGAGAAATATTCCGCTTATTCACGATTTAGGCAGCGGAAGTTTGATTGATTTATCCGCTTTTGGTTTGCGCAATGAGCCCACCGTGAAAGGAATCGTCGCTTCCGGCGTCGATATTGTCACCTTTTCCGGAGATAAGGTTTTAGGGGGACCGCAGGCGGGCATTATCGCCGGTAAAAAGGAATATATTGACAGAATAAAGAAAAATCAAATGCTGAGAGCTCTTCGCTGTGACAAGCTCACTTTGTCCGCATTATCCGCCACGCTCCGTTTATATTATGATGAAAAGCTCGCTTTTGAAAAAATTCCGACACTCAATGCGCTGACTGCTTCAAAAGACATTTTAAAAAAGAAAGCGAAAAGACTTCATAATATGTTGAAAGGCATAATGCCGAAAGAAAAAGTTAAACTGACGGTTGAAGAAAATATTTCGCGGGTAGGCGGCGGTGCGTTTCCTGAAACCGATTTGCCGACGTATGCGGTTTGTGTCGAGTTTTTGGAAAAAAATTCCGCATTTTCGGCAGAGGCATGGAAAGAAAGATTTTTAAAAACCGATCCGCCCATTGTCGGCAGGGTTGAACGAGATAAGTTTCTGTTTGATGTGAGAACCATAGCAAATGAAGAATTCATTTTGATAAGAAATTGTATTCTTTCAATTTTATAGGAGCAGTAAGGATATGTTAAAATATGAAGTGAAATCGGTTTGGGAACAGACGGATGCGAAAAAACAAAAAATCATGCGTGATTTTGCAAAAAAATACATGAAATTCATTTCTGAAAATAAAACGGAGCGCGAATGCGTTGCGGCGGCTTTAAAGCGTTTGCAGGAAGCCGGTTTTTGTTCTGATTTTGAAACTGGAAAATACGTTGCGGTCCTGCATAATAAGAGCCTGTTCGCAATCCGGAAGGGCAAGAAAGACATAGCCGAAGGCTTTCGCCTCATCACCGCCCATAGTGACAGCCCGCGTCTTGATTTCAAACAAAACCCCATACTTGAAAGTGTCGGCATTGCCCAAGCAAAAACCCACTATTACGGCGGAATTTTAAAATATCAATGGCTTGCGCGTCCTTTGGCTTTGCATGGCGTTGTTGTGAAAAAAAACGGTGAAACGGTTAAAATCGTCATTGGTGAAAAAGCGGGCGATCCTGTTTTCACCATTTCCGATTTATTGCCGCATTTGGCAAAGGAACATGTTTCGCAAACCGTGACAAAAGCGTTTGAAGCGGAAAAATTGAATGTCGTCATCGGGCATATTCCATTGCCTAAAAAAGGAAAGGATAAACAAGAAAATCCCATAAAAATGCAGGTACTGCAGCTTTTGCATAAGGAATTCGGCATTATCGAGGAAGATTTGCTTTCCGCTGAAATTCAAGTCGTGCCTGCCGGAGAAGCCCGTTTTGTGGGCTTGGATTCCGGGCTTGTCGGCGGTTACGGGCAAGATGACAGAATTTGCGTATACACAGCGTTAGAAGCTTTTTTGGAAGTTGAAAATCCTGAATATACGACGGCTTTAATGCTTTGGGATAAAGAAGAGATTGGGTCCGAGGGCACGACAGGGGCAAGCTCCCGCTTTTTTGAATATTGCGTTCAGGACAGCATACGGGCATGGTCCGCCGATTCGACAATGCGTACGGTCATGCTTGCGAGCAAAGCGATTTCCGCTGACGTGCACGCGGCTATCGACCCAGACTGGCAAGAACTGCATGAAAAGCAAAACTCTTCCACGATCGGGTATGGTCCGACCTTATGTAAGTTTACCGGATCCGGCGGTAAATACGGGGCTAATGACGCCCATCCTGAATAT
>DONZ01000208.1 GCA_003512875.1 Desulfovibrio sp.
TGGCTACAAAAAGTTTAATGTAATGCCAATCACAATAAACCAAAAACTTTACCCAAACTACACTACTGAAGAAATACAATTTCTCGAAACTTCCTCATTTAACTATCAAAGATTATTTAATGAATACCTAAGAGAAAATCAAACAATAAAAAAAGAATATACGAGAAATGAGTACAACTTAAATCCGGAGCTTATTAATTATAAAGGATTAAAATGTCTTGCTGGATATAATTCCTTAATAATATCACCTGACGGTGCTATATCTTCCTGCTATAGCACGATGAAAAATTCTGTCTGCAATATCAATTCAGATTCTCTCATAAACTATATGGCCGAATATGAACCCATTACCTGCCAAAATCCTTGGTGTGCCTGTGGAACGTATACCGCAATTCCTAAATGGAATCCAAAATACTCGGAAGCTCCAAACTATTTTATAAAAAATTTTCCAAAATAACATCGCAACAATATTTATATCTTTTATACAACCGATGCAACCAAAAAAAAGGCAATACAATGAATACTCTTATTAAAGCAGGACAGGATTATAAATGGAATAACAATACCATGATTATTTCCTGTAATTTTAATATGAACTGCAATTTAAAATGTTCCTATTGCATTAATCAAAATACCAGAAAGGAATTTAATGAGGAATTATCTCCAACCGCTCTCTATAATTTATTTTCAAGTCTGCCTCTTTTAAAAAAAGATATGTATACTTTTTCAATTTTCGGAGGAGAACCATCTCTTTATACCTACTTTCCGGACGTACTTAAATACATGAAAGAATTCATACCGGCAAATAAACTCAGGGCAACATGGATGACTAACGGTTCATTGCTGCATAAGCTTGAAGAATATTTTAAAGATTATCAGGAATTTAATTTCAATATTCTCATAACATTACATTTGGAACAAATAAATATAGATACCTATATAAAAAAACTTGCTCAGTTTAAATATCCTAAAATGTGTACAATAACATTTATTTTAGAACCCGGAAAACTAAATGAAACATTATTGATTATCAAAAAAATCCAAAAATTAGGCTATGATAAGTTTTTTGTAAAACCAATAATTATCGATCCCAAAATTTATCCGAATTATACGAAAGAAGAATTACAATTCCTCACAACCTCCCCTTATAGTTCACAAACCATACTGTTCAATGAATATATGACGGAGAAACAACCAGATAAGAAAAAATTCACCCAAATCGAATATCTTTGCAACCCAGATCTTATTAATTATCAAGGATTAAAATGCCTCGCCGGATATAATTCCATAGTCGTATTTCCGGACGGAACAATCACGCAATGCCAACGAACTAAAAAAATTCCTGATTTTAATCTTAATACTAATTCTCTTTTAGAATATATATATATATATCGACCCATAACTTGTTCCGATTCATCGTGTACCTGCATAGGCTTTGTATCGTTACCCAAATGGAATCCGAAATTTTGCGACGGTCCCAACTATAATAAAGAAAACTTCAAAAAATAAAAAAACAACGGAAAAGAAATACAATGAACACTCTTATTAAAGCAGGTTCGGAACAAAATTGGCAATATAACAACATGTATCTTGCATGCAATTTTAATATGAACTGCAATTTAAAATGTTCCTATTGCATTAATCAAACTGTCAGAAAAAATTATACTGAACAACTTTCTCAAAAAGCGCTTTATAATTTATTCTCTAATCTGCCGCTTTTAAAGAAAGATTTTTATACTTTTGGTATTGCGGGGGGAGAACCTTCTCTTTACACATATTTTCCAGAAATGCTTAAATACTTAAAAGATTTTTTTTCACCGGATACCTTTCAATTGGGAATAGCAACAAACGGCTCATTACTGCATAAGCTTGAAGAATATTTTCAAAATTATCAAAATTTTAATTACTGTATTAATATATCATTGCATTTAGAGCAAATTCAAGCTGATACTTATTTAAAAAAACTTTCAGAATTTAAATATCCCCACAAAAGTATCATAACACTTATGCTGGAACCGGGAACACTTGAGCAAGTAAAACATATAAAACAGAAAGCAGAAAGATTTGGATATGAAAAATTTAAAATTATGCCTATATCTATTAATCTAAAACTTCATCCAGACTATACAGAGGAAGAAATAGAATATTTAAAAACAGTTTCTTATGGTTCAGAAACCAATCTATTTAATGAATATCTGGATGATGATCAAATCATTAAAAAAGAATTTACAAAAACAGAATATAATTTAGATCATCAATTAATAAATTATTCAGGATTACAATGTCTTGCAGGATGTAATTCTTTAAAAATCTTACCTGACGGAACAATACATCCGTGTCACTGGCATAGAGGTGATCCGAATTTTAATCTTAATACACGTTCTCTTTTAGATTATACATATATATATCAACCAATTATATGCAAATCTTCTTACTGTGGCTGTCACTCTTTCACCGCCCTTCCCAAATGGAATCCCGAATATGCCGAAGCTCCGGACTATTTTTTAAATAAGCCTCAAAGCTAAAAACGCAGCAATAAAACAGATAGGATACAACTACCATAATTAATAAGGGAAAACATCATGGATACTATTATAAAAGCAGGTTCGGAAAGCAAATGGAAACAAAACAGCATGCTTATTGCCTGCAATTTCAATATGAACTGTAATTTTAAATGCTCTTACTGTTTTAATCAAAACACTCGCAAAAATTTTAATGAACAGTTATCCCCAAAAGCGCTTCACAATTTATTTTCCAATCTGCCGCTTTTAAAAAAAGATTTTTACAGCTTTGCCATTGCGGGAGGAGAACCTTCCCTTTACGAATATTTTCCTGACATGCTCAAATATATTAACGAGTTCTTTTCACCGGGAAATTATACTGTATTTATGGCAACAAACGGTTCATTACTGCACAAACTTGAAGATTATCTCAAAGAATACCCCGAGTTAAACGTTCATCTTGCTATTTCAATGCATTTGGAACAAATGGATGCGGAAACCTATCTTAAAAAATTTTCGCAATTTAAATTTCCAAACGTGTGCAGGATAAAACTCATGTTGAAACCGGGCACGCTGGCACAAGCCAATGATATTATAGAAAAGGCGAAAAGTTTCGGATATGCGGATTTTATTATTCAGCCAATCATTATCAATTCAAACGTTCACCCTGATTATACCGACGAAGAAAAACTATTTTTTGCACACACCCCTTATCCAAGTAACACGGCACTTTTTAATGAATATCTCAATAACGGTCAAACAGTCAAAAAAGATTTCACCAAAGAAGAATTTGTTTTAAATCCTGAACTTGTCAACTATTCCGGGCTGCAATGCCTTGCAGGCCATTCTTCCATGAGGGTTTTTGCCGACGGTTCAATAGCCCCCTGCCATTTTCATAAAAGAGCTCCCGATTTTAATCTCAACACGCATTCTCTTTTGGAATATATATATATATATCAAGCAATTACATGCCCATCCACATACTGCGGCTGTCCCGGTTTTACTGCTATTCCCAAGTGGAATCCTCAGTTCGCCGCAGCCCCGGAATATTTTAAAGGCGAATTGGAGTAAATGCTCACAGAAAGGATAAATCCCATGAAAATCATCAAAACCGGAAACGAAGCTGCCTGGAAAACGAACAAAATGATTATTTCGGGCTGGTTCAGTTTTTTTTGCAATTTCAAATGCAGCTATTGCATCAATGAAACCTATAAAAAAAATTATCCCATGGCATTAAGCCCCAAGGCGCTTGAAAACCTTATGGAATACCTGCCGAAATTGAAAAAAAGCCATTACAGCTTCAGCCTTGCGGGAGGCGAAGCATTATTATATCCCCACCTTGAACAATTCTTTTCTTACTTACGCGAACATGAGGGATATAAAAACAAAGCATCGTGCTTTGTCATGACGAATGGTGTTCTTCTCGACAGGATGTCACCGCATATATATGATAATTGCAGCACCACCGTTTGCATTTCTTTTCATAACGAACAAGCGGATATGGATACCTATTTTGACACATTAAAACGCTTTCAAAACCCGGAAATTTGTACCGTCAATCTCCTTATGAAACACGGAGAACAGAAAGAAGTGGAAAGGATAACCCAAAAACTTAATAATATCGGCTACAATAGAGTTTGGATACGCGGTATTCTTGTCGATAACAAACTCGACCCCGCATACACAAAAAATGAAGTTGAATACTTGTTTGAAAAAACAGCCGAAATGAGTCAGGTTTATACGAACTATTATCTTGATGAAAACAATCAAGAAAAACAAATCAAATTCCATGTTGAAGATTTTAGAAACAATCATGAATTGGTGAGCTATCAAGGACTTAAATGTTCTGCGGGACAAAATGCCATAAGAGTTTTGCCTGACGGAAGCGTGAGCCCCTGCGTCAATATCAAGGCAACGGAAAACTTCAACCTCAATTCCCAGCCTATTACGGAATATCCGCTTTTAACAAAACCTTTCACCTGCACAAAAGATAAATGTTTATGCCCGCCTTACGTCACATTAGCCAAATGGGATCCCTACCATGTCCAAAAACCGGATTATATTGTTGGTGATTAATCGGGGGAACTATGCACAAACTTTCTGTTATCATTCCACTTTATAATCAGGCGGACAGCATCGGCAAATTGCTCGACAGCCTCACCGCGCAGTCAATTCCCTTGGAAATTATCGTTGTGAACGACATGTCCGCGGATACGGGAGCCGAAGAAGTTTTAAAAAGAAAAAGCGCTGTGCACTCCATAAGACTTATCAATAACGAAACAAAGCTGTATGCCATGCACAGCCGTTTGCACGGGCTCGAATTTGCAGCAGGCGATTACTGCATGTTTGCGGACGGTGATGATGATGTTATCGGCACCCAAAACCTTGAAAAAGCCTTACGGGAAGTTTCCGCAAAACAATTTGACATAGGGCATTTCAGAGTGCGGGGAAGCGATAAATACGGGAAAGAGCTTTTTCAAGACGCGCCCAATACCGCCCCTTTCGGCAAGGAGCTTTACGGACTTGAAATTTTTGAGCATTATTTCGACAGAGATTATATTGCAGCCAATCTTTGGGGAAAACTGTATAAAACGGATTTTCTCAAAAAAATCGCGGAAAAAGTTAAAAATCTGCCCATCAAACGCTTTGACGACAAATGCTTGGTAAGCGCCGCCATGCTTTTTGCAAATTCCTACCTTGGAAGCACGATAGAAATTTACCATTATACCCCCAATAATTTTTGGCCGAAAGAAAAATACGCCGCCCGGATTTTGGATTTATACACAATAACCAATGCCATGCTCCCCTTTATGGAAGAAAGAAAATGCGCTGAAAATATCAAAAACAAATTTCTTGCCTATATGAAAAAAAGAATTACGGTGAACACCGGTCAGCTTTCCGTACTGCTCGCGCAGGAAATACAAAAAAATCCGTCCGCCGTTTACGGCGTTCTTGAGGAATTGGAACCGTTCATCGACAAGGAAACCCTTATTCAGGCCCTTCTTTTGGCAAACGTAGAAAACGCGAACAAAATCATAAAAAACTATGAACATATTAAAGAGCTGCCCCATGTCTAAACTGCTTTCCATCGTTGTTCCCTATTATAATCAGCCTGAAAATTTACAGGATTTGCTCGATTCGCTCCATGCCCAAAGCCTCAGGCAAATGGAAATCATCATTGTTGACGATTGTTCTGAAAAATCTCCGGAACACATCATCCACGCAATGCGGGAAAAAGGCTTGACCATTCATTATATCCACCAGCCTAAACGGCGTTATACCTTGCAGGCTCGGCTGGCAGGCATGAAAAAAGCTCAAGGTGATTACCTCGCCTTCATGGACTCTGACGACAAAGCCTATCTGCCAAATTCCTACGAAAAAATTTTTCAATTCGCCTTGGAAAAGCAAACCGATATCGTACATTTTTTCACCATGCAGAAAAATGCGTTGGGATTTGACGTTCCAAGACCGGAGTCAATGCCTTTTGCAAATGAATTGTCAGGAAACGATATTTTTGCGGTATGGCTTGAAAAAGGCTGTGTCGCCCATTCCGTATGGAATAAGCTGTATTCTAAAAAAGTCTATAAAAAAATTGCCGAACTTGAGCATACTGTGCATATTTTCAGAATTGAAGATTTTTATCTGACATGCTGGTTTCTCTTTTTTGCCGAAAGCTATTGTTCTTGCAATATTCCCGTTTATTGTTATAATCCGCCTAAAGGCAAAAAGAACCTTGAAAAAATTGCCGGCAGGGCGGAAGACGCATGGCAAATGTATAAAGAACTGCCGGGCATTTTTGCACGCCATGGCTTGAAAGATGAATACGTGCGAAAATTGCGCGATTATATCCATACATTGGCATTGTTAAGCCATGGAACAGCCCATGTTCATTTAAAAGATAAACATGAGGACAATCTAAAATACGATGAGGATATTGTGAATATCTATAAAAAATATTCAACGGCTGATGATCTTATTGCCTGCCTCGCCCTTGCAGCTTCACACAATGCGCAAAAAATTCTTAAATTGCACAAATTAAATCAATAAATCCAAAAAAGCAAAATGTCACATAATACCAAAACAGCAGTCATGCAGCCCTATTTCATGCCCTATATCGGCTATTTTCAGCTGATATGCGCTGTCGATACCTTTGTTGTTTTGGACGATGTGAATTTCATAATGAAAGGTTGGATAAACCGCAACAACATCTTGTTAAACGGCGAAAAACATTTATTTACGATACCGTTGGAAAAATCCTCGCAAAATAAATTAATACTTGACACAAAACTCAATTTTTCAGACAAAGATAAAGGAATACTGCTTAAAACCTTACAAACGGCATATAAAAGAGCCCCCCTTTTTCCATGCGTTTATCCTTTGCTTGAAGAAATCATCATGCAGGAAGAAACCGATCTGACAGCCTTCATCATGCACAGCCTGAAAGCTGTTCTTGCTTACTTGAGCATAAAAAAAACAATACTCAGATCATCGGAAATCGAAAAAGATATGTCTTTAAAAGGACAAAATAAAATTATCGAACTTTGCAGAAAAACAAATACGCAAACCTATATCAATCCTATCGGCGGTATTGAACTTTACAAACAAAGTAATTTCAAGAATGCGAACATGGAACTTAAATTTGTCAATACACAGTTCGATAATATAGTCTATAAACAGTTTAAAAATGATTTCGTAAACGGGCTGTCATTCATTGATGTTCTGATGTTCAACCCCATACCGGATATCCATTACTTTCTGAAACAGTACAAACTTATTGATAATTGACCGTATCAGGAATATCCGCATACTGCCGTAACGGTAAACACACATTGCGGGCAATATGCTATCATAACTTAAATAATGTTTGTGTTATCAAAAAAATTTTGAAGCATTTTTATAACTAACCTGACGCATTATCCTCATTGCTTAGTTTGCCTGATAATAACAGGGAAATCTTCCCAACCCACGGAGCAAGCTAAAAAATAAAGCCGTTTGCTCTTTCATAACAAAATAATCAGCGGGCTTTTCCAATAATTTCAAAGCGTTTTGGACAATTCAGGCACGCAGAATCCGGAGTATTTTTTGCAAGCGCTTCGCGAAACGTCAAAAAATCTTCATTCTGCCAAATTTCAAGAATATTTGTTTCCAAAACAGAACCGAAAATCCGACGATTGGAATTTTCTGCATTATCAGGCACATTTAAATACACGCAGGGAGATACCATGCCTTCAGCATCAATATATAGACTGCGGGTCACATTTTCTCTGCATCCGCCGGCATGCGCCGCAGCTTTTGCTCCGGGTAG
>DONZ01000165.1 GCA_003512875.1 Desulfovibrio sp.
ATCAAAACGGGCTTGTTCATCTTCCCCGGCATGGAACGTTTCTTCTGTTTCATGCGCCGGTACTGTCGGAGATGTTGCCGCCGAAACTGCCGCCGAGCCTGTTGGAGAAACGTTTCCCGCTTGCCCGTTTTGCCCGTTCATTTCAGCATATTCAGCAGGTTCGAGAGGTTCGTCCGTTTCAACCGCTTTATTTTTTTCTGACGCATTACCGATATGTTCTTTTTCCTGCGGAAGAAAAAATTCGGAAAAAAGGCTTTTTTCCTCTTTTACTTCCAAGGCGCCTTTTTCAAGATTGTCAGTCTGCGAAACAATGTCAGCCTCCGCTTCGGTAAGAGCGGAAGCGGAGCTTTTCACGAAAGTTTCTCCAGAGAGTTTTTTCACGTTTTTTTTCTTTGCAAGCATTTTCTCTTTATGAAAACCGCTGTGAATGCCTTGGGCGATAACCACGGGGGTTCCGGACTGCAAATACTTGCCGAGAAATTCGATATCCGCCAAATCAATGGCGACACAGCCCTGCGTCACTTGCCCTTCAATGGGATTGCCCTTGCTGTGTATCCAAATTCCGCCGCCTGTCTTGCCGCGGAGTTTGTCGATGGGATTGGGGTAGTTCAAAACATAAGCATGATTGCCGTACATTTCAAAATCAAGGGGAACTTGAATTTTGCCGCGCACGAAGTACACACCCTCCGGTGTTTTCAAATCTCCCTCGACTTGCTTATCGCCCTCTTTTTCCCCATGTATACTGGGATAATGCAGGCGGATAATTTCTCCGCCTTTTTTTTCCAAATAAAAAAATTCGTCTTCGCCCTTGTCCACAAGAATCAGACTTTCATCCAAAGCCGTTTCCGGTAAGCGGGCTTCCCATGCCGCAGCAGGATTGCAGGCGGAAAAAACAAACACCAAGAAAAAAACAAGCAGTCTGCAAAACATCATACGTCCAATATCAGCTTCCGGCTAACGCCAATAATTCACTGCGGCGGAAAAGGGAATGAAGCTCATACCCTGCCGCTTTTATCGCTTCGTTTCCGCCCTCTTCACGGTCAAGCACAGTGCAAAGCATGCCGATTTCAAAGCCTGCCTCTTTAACCCGTTCGCAGGCTGTCAAAAGAGAACCGCCTGTCGTGACGACATCTTCCAGCATGGCGACCGGTTTTCCCGTTTGCAAATTGGAAAGCCCCTCCAAATATTGGTTTGTGCCATGCCCTTTCGGATTTTTCCGCACAATGAACGCGGGAAGCGGCCTGCCGAGCTGATAAGAGATCACGCTCGTTGCGGTCACAAGGGGATCCGCCCCCAATGTGAGTCCTCCGACAGCGGTAACAGACGGATTATCTTTTAATAAATGATTGAAAAGGTGTCCGATTAAAAATGCTCCTTCAGGGTGCAGAGCGGTTTGTTTCCCGTCAAAATAAAAATCGCTTTTTCTGCCGGAAGTGAGCGTAAACTCACCTTCCCTGTAAGAACGTTCATAGAGCAGCTTTGCAAGACGTACCCGCATTTCTTGGATATTGATGTTTTGGATGTCGAAATTTTGCATATTCCACCTATTCGAAAACCCTGTCTAAAATCATTTGTTCATAACGGGTATAATAACTCAAATCAAAAACAGTATCTAAAACTTCAGCGGATAAAACCTTTGAAATCTTTTCACTGCGGCGCACGATATCAGGAAACATTTCTTCGCTTTCCCAGCTTTGCATGGCACATTCCTGCACCATCACATAGGATTCCTGACGGGGCATGCCGTGGTCGACCAAAGCGGTAAGCACGCGCTGCGAGAAAAACAATCCGTAACTTCCCCATAAATTTCTCTCCACATTACGGGGAATAACACGCAAGCCGTCAAGAAGATTTGTCAGACGGTGCAAAACATAATCCATCAAGATTGTGGAGTCCGGCATAATCACCCGTTCAACAGAAGAATGGCTGATATCCCTTTCATGCCATAACGCTTGGTTTTCCATGCTTGCCAAAGCATTGGTGCGGATAAGGCGGGAAAGCCCGCACATATTTTCAGCGGAAATGGGATTTTTCTTATGAGGCATTGCGGAAGACCCTTTTTGCCCTTTGCCGAAGCCTTCTTCCACCTCATGAACTTCCGTCCTTTGCAAATGGCGAAGCTCGGTGCAAATCCTTTCAATACCGCCGGCAGCGAGTGCCAATGCCGTAAAATAATTCGCATATCTGTCACGCTGTACGATTTGGGAAGAAATACTGTCAGGACGAAGTCCCAAAATTTCACAGGCGCGTTCTTCAATATCGGGGGATAAAACCGTATATGTTCCGACAGCTCCGGAAAGTTTTCCCACACGCACATCTTCCAAAGCCTGCCCGAAACGTTCCTTATGACGTTTAAATTCCGCATAAAACCCTGCGAATTTTAAAGAATAGGTGGTAGGTTCGGCATGAATACCATGCGTTCTGCCCATGCAAATCAATCCGCGGTATTTTTCGACGCAATTTTTCAAGGTATTCAGCAGCTTGTCATAACCTGCCAAAATCATTTCTCCGGCTTCGACAAGCAAAAGCGCGTTTGCCGTGTCCACAATGTCGGAAGACGTGCAGCCCAAATGAATGAAACGGGATGCGGGACCGACTTTTTCTTCCAAG
>DONZ01000086.1 GCA_003512875.1 Desulfovibrio sp.
TGATATCTTCCAGATTGATACCGCCGAATGTCGGCTCAAGGGCTTTGACGATCTGACAAATTTTTTTAGGGTCTTTTTCGGAAAGCTCGATATCGAACACATCAACATCGGCAAACATTTTAAATAAAAGCCCCTTGCCTTCCATCACGGGCTTGGAAGCTTTCGCTCCGATATTGCCAAGTCCGAGCACCGCCGTTCCGTTGGAAACAACGGCAACAAGGTTCGCCCTGCCTGTGTAGACATCGACTTTTTTCTCGTCTTCATGGATTTCCATGCAGGGGACGGCAACCCCGGGGGAATAGGCGACAGACAAATCTTTCTGCGTATCGCACAAAACAGTGGGAAGAACTTCAACTTTGCCCTTGCGGGGGAACTTATGGTAATCAAGAGCTTCTTTATCGGTATAGAGAGCCATACTCATTCCTTTCTTATAAAAAAAGTGGCAAAGCGTCCGCCTTGCCACAAAATTATTGCCGCATAAAACAATTATGCTTCAGTAATGGTAATAGCGTCTTGTTCGCAAACGCCCGTGCAGGATTCACAGCCAAGGCATTCTTCAGGATTTTTAGCAACACTTTTACCATCAACAAGTTCATAAAGGCTTACAGGACAAATATCGATACATTCGCCGCAGCCGATACATTTATCAGCGTCTACGCTAGCCATATAACCCATAGTAGTATCCTCCGAAATTAGTTTACACTAACTAAAAATTTCCGCAAAGCGGTTCTTATCAAATAGCCTGCAAATTGTTCTCTGTCAAGCATTAATTATATTTAAATTAATTGCTACCGCTTTGCCAAGCCCATGAACCCGGCAATGTTTCGGGCGGCTTCTTCCGCGTATTCCCCGGCGGAAAGGCTTTTTTTCCTTTCTTCGGAAATAACGGTATGCGGTCTGTTGCATAAATTTTCTTTCGGAACGACGCCGAACTCCGGAGGAAACGTATTTTCAAAATACATTTCCTGAAAACCGGAAAACTTCAATGCATGGGCTGTCGCATCAAGAATGGCAAATTCATGGGCGATTTTTCCCTGCTGCTTCGCATGGAACAAACCTGCAAGACATTCCCCGCCCTGCGTGCAGGCGATATGCCCGTGTCTGTTGGCAATGATCATCGCATTCATGATATCCTGTTCCCTTACCTGCACCACATTGAAATTGCCGCCAAGCGCTTCATACTCCGCCGCAAGCTTTTGCACACGGGGAAAAGACACCGGGTTTCCGATCATCGCGGCTTGGGCGACGCTGGGCTTCACCTCCACGGGGTGATAAACCCGGTTTTCTTTCACTTGGTGGTAATATTGGTACACAGGGTCGGCATGGTGGGACTGCACCCCGAAAATACGGGGCAGTTCGTCAATGATATCCAATTTTTTCATTTTGATGAACCCGGACATGATCGCCGTGATGTTGCCTGCGTTGCCGATAGGCACGAAGAGGGCTTTATTCTTCATATTCCAGCGGTATTCCTGGGCGACTTCGTAAGCATAGGATTCCTGCCCCAAAATACGCCAGCTGTTTTTGGAATTTAAAAGCGCGACACGGTAATGGCTTGCCAAATGCTCCACAACTTTCATGCAGTCGTCAAAAACCCCCGGAATCTGCAGAACCGTCGCCCCGCTTCCCAAAGGCTGCGATAATTGCTGCGGAGTCACTTTTCCTTCCGGCAAAAGAACCACTGTTTTTATGGGACTTCCCACATACGCTCCATACAGGGCTGCCGCGGCGGAAGTGTCGCCGGTTGAAGCGCAGACGGTCAGAATATCGTCCCAGCCGTGTTTACGCACCATAGCGCGCAAATAGCTGAATACGCCCGCCATGCCCCTGTCTTTAAAAGAAGCGGAGGGATTTTGTCCCTCGTGCTTGAAAGCGAAATCAATGCCTAAATTTTCCCTCAATTCCTTTGAAGCCAAAATAACCGGACTGTGCCCGTCGCCAAGATAAACAATGTCCTCTTCTTCCAGCACGGGAGCCATGAGTTCATAATAACGGAAAATTCCTTTTAACGCCTGACAGTCGCTCGCGCGGCGCTCATCAAAAAGTTTCTGCCATTTTTTGCCCGGTATTTTTTTATATTCGGCAAAATCCCTATCGTTCAGCAAAAGCACTCCCCCGCAGGACGGGCAGGTATACAAAAGCTCGTCAATACTGTGGCGGGCATTGCATTTTGTGCAGACATATTCCATTTCATGGCGGATAACCGGAAAAGAAGACATAATCACTCCCAAAGAAAAACCATATTTGCGGCAAATCGCAAAAAGGACAAAATACTATCAGAAACCCAATGCCGTTAAGCTAGTATAGAACCATGATTTATGTCAATAACAAAAGCGGTTTTTTAATATGTTTTTACCGGGCTGAGCCTGCCCGCAGGCGATGGTGCCGCCTTGTTAAAAAATGCTCCGCCAAAACCCGCGAAATGATTTCCCATAGACGGAATTTCCCTCGGTATCGCCACCCTGCAAGCAATCACGGCATAACAGTCCGGCAATAAGACAGCCTAACGTTTTACGTTTCATACGTTTCCACGGAAAACTGAAATCTTTTAAAAGCGCCGTTCAATCTACTTAAAGCGCCTGTCAAACAGCATATCCGCGCCGCTGTCCGCCAAACCACATATCCACAAGCAAGCCCTTCTGGCAAGACATTCGGACCGCCGCCGAAAACCGCCCGCATGAAATATGAAAAGGGCAAAACCCTCAAGTTTTGCCCTTCGTAAGAAAATCACAGCCTCTTATGCTTTTTCCCGGACTTGCCTTACAAAATCGGGATGAACTTCATAACCGCATTTTTGAGCCTGTTCCACAGCCTCGGCGGCTTTTTTAAATTCTTCTTTTTCAAAATAGGCAAGCGCCAAATTATTCCAGGCAGGTCCGAAAACCGGCTGCGCCTTAATGACTGCGCTGCTTTCTTCAATGCACGCATCATAATTGCCTTCCATAAAATACGCGGAAGCCAAAGTCGTTCTCGCCTGCAAAAATTCCGGATCCCATTTCAAAGCTTTTATAAGCGCTGATTTCGCTTTTTTTATATCGCCCATCTGCAAATGGCAAAAACCGATATTCGCCTGCGGTACGGCATATTTAGCCCTGATATTGGAAGCTTCGGTATTGTACCGCAAACAGCCCTCATAATCGCCGCGCTGCAAGCAAAGCCCGCCAAGCTGGACAAAACCTTCCGCAAGACGGGGGGATAAACGCACGGCATTTAAAAAAGCGCTTTCCGCCTCGACATAATCATGCTTCGCAAGCATTGCCATGCCGAGTTGATAAAAATGATTGGCGCAATTGTCGCTTTGGGCGATTTCCGCCTGCAAATCAGCAATATATTCATCTAATGAATCATATCTTTCTTTCATGGTTTCCTCTGTTTCTTATTTGAAATGTGCCCGGAATATTCATCATTTGGAAGAATGTTCCGCATTTTTTTCTTCCACATACCCTTCTTTTTCAAGAAGATTGTAATACCAAACGGCAAAATCGAAATACCCTAAGAACTTTTCATCTTTGTTGATGATGCCGAGGGCTAATTCCAATACGGCTTGGCGGTACGCATTGCTTTGGACCTCATCTTTCGGGCGGGTTTGAAAATATTCCCTGAAAAGGTCTTGGCTGGTACGCTTTGAAATGTCGCGGCGTATTTCCATGGGGTCGTTCGGTTTCGGAAAAGGGTCCCAATTTTCATAACCTATTTTATCGATAAATTTTCTTCTGCGCGGTGAAATTTTATCGTACAATTCTTTCTTCAGCTGTTCCTGTTCGGGAGTCAAATCAGGGGGAGTGCTGTCACGGTAAACGGAAGCCGGAATGTTCAATGCCATATTTTCCTCCTATTCCAGAGGGGATTTCAGTTTCTTCTTGGGTTTCCCATCTTGCTTCACGCCAAGATATTCCTCATCGTACTTATTCATTAACGCCATGGAAACAGGCACATAAACAGAATGCAAATCCTTATATCCGGAACCTATGGCTTTCGTTATCTTATGGCTTAAGCCCGCAAGCTTGTCCTGTATCCTGTCAAGCTGCAAGGTAGGATATTTGCCGCCCTTGTCGAAACGGCACTTTCCGCAAACATGCCCCTTGCCTTTAATGGCGGTCGGCACGCCATAAATACGGCATGTCAGCGGGCGGTGTTCATAAAGCATGCAAAGGTCGTCGTCACCCAAAAGGGGGCAGCGCACCTTTTCATGGGCGGCTTTTTCCATAATATCCGCATCGCTCATGCCGCGCTGCGCATTTCTGAAATACTGGTATTTCAAACGGGTCAGCGTCCTGTCCGCATCACCAGCCCTTTCCATTATTTTGGAGCGTTCCGCCCCGAAACCGAATTTCTCATGAAAAGCGCGGTTTACCGCCATGGCTTCCACAAGGGATAAATCAAAAAGAGCATGGCAGCAGTCGCTGCATGTCCTGGTGCAGGCGACTTCTTCCGGGTATTTTGACTGCACGTCCTGAAAGAGCTTGTCGACTTGCGCCGCAAGCACCTCGTATTCCAAAAAAATTTCTTCAAGTTCCACACTTTCTATTTGTGACATACGCTATCCGTTTGATTATTAAAGTTCTTCATAAAATAAGGTTGCTCCGTAATTTGGTCAAGATTAAATATCAAAAATTTTTCTTTTAAACGCGCTTGCGAACGTTTCAAAAGGAGAATTTTTTTTCTCCACGACAAAAATCGACTCCGGACAAATCACGCCGAACTCCTCACTTGCGAGATTCAGCATATACTGCTGTTCCAAAGCTGTCCTTTGGGGGGGAACCGCCCCGAAAGGAGCGGAAAAAAACTTACCGCGATGTAAGACATACCAGCCTGTGGGCTCCAAGCTGCAGTCATACAAATAAATTTCCTTATCCGTAACCCGCATGATTGTTGACCAATGGTCAACGATAGGCCCGATCTGATTGGGCATAAAACGGCAAAAGCGCAAAACCGCCGTCACCGGTTTTATGGATGACGGATCCGTATCGATGATGTTCTGCAAAAAATTCCATACGGTATCGATATCGACTTCCGGAGAAAAGGAACGGATGCGGGACATATTGAAATCCTTAGCCGGAAACGGGCAGTAATACGAATACGCCAAATTCGCTTTTCCGTTTTCCAGCATGCCTGCGACAAGATCGTAATACGTCGTTTCATGACAGACAATTTTTTTCCATGTATCGCTGTGCCTCGCCTGTTCGATGAACGTGGCGTTGAGCATATCCCTCGCCTGAAAAGCGGAAATGCCGAATAAAAGCCGAAAAGCGTTTAAAACAGAATAGGCCGCGCAAAAATTATCTATCTTCCCCTGAAATAAAGGATTCATTCTCACTCCAACATCCTGGCGCTCATAAATTATATTCCGGTCCGGAACTTTTTTATTTTACAACCTCTTCAAACTTTTGACAAGAAAAAGCGTGATTTCAAAAAATTAAACTAGACAGAAGCAAAATTTAGCTATATAAAAGGAGCTGTCTATATAACCATATAACAATAAATTGATATAGTCGGTGAACATCATGGAAATTATTGCGACACTCAATGAAATCAAGGCACGCTGCAGGGAACTGAAAAAGCAAGGCAAAACCATAGCTCTTGTGCCAACTATGGGCTATCTCCATGCGGGACATATTTCTTTAATAACGAAAGCAAAAGAACTTGCCGATATTGTCGTTGTCAGCCGTTTTGTCAACCCGACGCAGTTTGCGCCGAACGAAGATTTGGACGCGTATCCGAACGACCCGGACCGTGACCACGCCGCCACGGAAAAAGCCGGCACGGATATTTTGTTCGAACCGCCGGCAAGCGCCATGTATCACCCGGACCATGCGACATGGGTCGAGGTGCCGGAGCTTGCCAAGGGCTTGTGCGGCGTGACCCGTCCGACCCATTTCCGCGGTGTCTGCACTGTGGTTACAAAGCTTTTCAACCTTATCCAGCCTGATTTCGCCTGCTTCGGCGAAAAAGATTATCAGCAGCTGACCATTATCCGCCGCATGGTGCGTGATCTGAATATGCCGGTGGAAATTGTCGGCTGTCCGCTTGTGCGCGAAAGCGACGGACTTGCCATGAGCTCCCGCAACGCTTATCTTACCGAAGAGGAACGGGCTCTCGCTCCCCATATCCGCAAAGGGCTTTTGGTTTTGAAAGAAAAAGCGGAACAAGGCGAACATTCCGCAAAAAACCTTCATGCGTTTTTTGCCGGCTATATAAAGGAAAATATCCCCATGGCGCGCATTGATTACTGCAGCATGGTGGATAAGGACAATTTGGAAAATGTCGAAACCCTGAAAGGAAGCGCTGTTGTCGCTGTTGCTGTATATCTCGGCAAAGCGCGCCTTTTGGATAATATTTCAATAACAAAATAAGCGAACGCAAA
Organism: Desulfovibrio sp.; assembly: GCA_003512875.1. Taxonomy (GTDB): domain Bacteria; phylum Desulfobacterota; class Desulfovibrionia; order Desulfovibrionales; family Desulfovibrionaceae; genus Taurinivorans; species Taurinivorans muris. The sequence goes on from DONZ01000086.1 coordinate 6,365, forward strand.
AAAAAGCCTCGCAAAGGAGACTTATGATTCCCGCAAAAGGTAAATACGTTTTTTCTTCCGAATCAGTGACAGAAGGGCACCCGGACAAAGTTGCCGACCAAATTTCCGATGCAATCTTAGACACGCTTCTTGAACAAGATCCCGATTCACACGTTGCCTGCGAAACGCTGGTAACAACAGGTATGGCGGTTATCGCCGGGGAAATCACCACTTCCGGCTATGCGGACCTTCCCCATGTCGTGCGTGAAACCATTAAAAATATCGGTTACAACAGCTCCGACATGGGATTCGACTATCAGACCTGCGCCGTCCTTTCCTCCATCGACAAACAATCCGTCGACATCGCGCAAGGCGTGAACCGCACCAAACCGGAAGACCAGGGCGCCGGCGACCAAGGCATGATGTTCGGCTTCGCTTCCAATGAAACCAGCACGCTTATGCCCGCCCCTATCTATTGGGCGCACCAGCTGTCTTTGCAGTTGGCGCGTGTGCGTAAAAACGGCATTGTCGATTTCTTCCGTCCCGACGGAAAAACACAGCTTTCCTTTGAATACGAAAACGGCAAACCGACCCACATCAACAACGTCGTCATTTCAACCCAGCACTCTCCGAATATTTCACAAGCGGACATCGAAGAAGCCGTCCGCCGCGAAGTCATTTATCCGGTACTCAGCCAATCAGGATTTTTCGATGAAAAAGACTGCGAAATTTTCATCAACCGCACCGGACGCTTTGTAATCGGCGGACCTGTCGGGGACTGCGGGCTTACCGGCCGTAAAATCATCAATGACACTTACGGCGGCATGGGCAACCACGGCGGCGGCGCTTTCTCCGGCAAAGACCCTTCAAAAGTCGACCGTTCAGCCGCCTATATGGCACGCTATGTGGCGAAGAACGTCGTTGCCGCAGGGCTTGCTCCCCGCTGTGAAGTGCAAATCGCCTATTGCATAGGCGTTGCGGAACCGGTTTCCGTACTCGTTTCTTCCCTCGGCACCGGTGAAATTCCTGACGAAATCCTCACAAAAGCCGTGCGTGAAGTTTTCGACCTTCGTCCTTACCATATTACGAAGCGTCTTGACCTCAAACGCCCGATTTATTCAAAAACTTCCTGTTATGGACACTTCGGACGGGAACTCCCTGAATTTACATGGGAAAAAACAGACGCTACCGCCGATTTGCGCACTGCCGCGAAAGTATAAGATTTTCAGCATGTTATTTTTGGGGGAAATAATTTCCCCCGATCCCCCTGAATAAAACCGTTATGAACAATGTTCATAGCGGTTTTGTTTAGGGTATGTTTCTAAATTGTTTATGATAAAATCAGCTGATAAGATGTAGTCCGACCGACAGATATGCAAGATTTTGATTTGAATTGTTTCACCCTTTGCGGGCGAAAATCTTTCTGCCGAAACAGTGTGAAACAGGGGTTACGTTTTTACAAAGAGGAAAAACATAAGGGACTTGCCCCCTTGATACAGCGAATGTTTTTTTCATTTCTTATGCGAATAGCAAAGCAGTCACAGACAATGTCATTGACTGCTTTGCGTTTAGGGGGTTTGGGGGAAATAATTCCCCTCAAAAAAAAGAGAAACACTGCAAATGCAGTGTTTTTCCAAGCTATGTATTTATTTTCAGAATTTATAGCCGATACTGAATGAAACCGTATGGGCATGTGCGTCTTCAATATGATCCGCCGTTTTATAATAAGCGGAATGTCCGTAACGCAATTCCAAAATATCGTGGTACACATAACCCACGTCAAAAGTCCAATCATCCTTTGCAAAACCTAAACCTGCGCCATACTTCCAGCGGCCTTGGGCAGGAGCGATAAAATCAGCATATTCTTCTTTCACGGGAGAAGTTTCGTAAGAAGCGCCCGCACGCAAAGTCAGCCAATCGTTATAAGCATATTCTGCGCTCAATGAGAAGAACCACGTATCTTCCCATTTCTTGATGTCATTAAGGACAGTGGGCAATCCGGCAGCCGCCAAACCGGGGATATTGATGGTCAGGTTGCTGAACCTGCTCCATGTGTTGTATTGCACCTGAGCCTCGAAACTGAGAGCTGGCACAGGATAATAAGCAAGAGCGAAGGTATAGCTGTCAGGAGTGTACAATTTCGCGTCACCGTCGAACTTGATGGGGAGCATGGGAGTTGAAAGTTCCCCGTCAAAGTCAAAGTCGGAATGGGAACGGTAGACAAATCCCGCTTTCCATTGTTCGTTGAAACGGTAATGGGCGGAAAGATTGAACGCAGGGGCGAAAGCGTCGCCTGTCATGCTCATGCTCGTGTTTATCGGACCGAAACCGACTTTTCTGTTCAAATCAACATCGCCGTAAGCGAGTTCCAAACCGAAACCGAGGGAAAGTTTGTCATTCACGCGCCATGCGACGACAGGGCTGACACCGAAGGTAATCAGCTCGACATCATAAACGGCATTCGGCACGAAAAAGTCAAGACCGTATTTATTGCCCAAACCGAAACGGGAAAAAGAACCGAAACCGACAGACCAGGAGTCATTGATTTTATGGGTGATATACCCGTGAGGAGCGAAATATCGTTTATCTTCGGAATGTCTTGTCTGACCGCTCGTGCCGACTACCGTATTGATAGGGGTGATAAGTTCGCCGCCCAATAAAATCTGAGTGCCTTCAAGCTCCGTAATGGCGGCGGGGTTATAAGCGGCGGCGGCGGCGTCACCTCCGCGGGCCACAAGACCGCCTGCCAGGGCGGCGCCGCGGGAAGACCAGTCCTGCAAAGCAAAACCTTCTGCTTTTGCGAAATCCGGGCAGCTTAAAGCGACGGCAGCACTTAAAGCAAGCGCGGATATTTTCTTGGAACAAACCATGATAAATTCTCCTTAAATTTATACACAACTTTTTTTTCCGAAAAAAAATATATGAATATCATTCAGATGTCAATGAGTTCTTAGAAAAAATATTGTTAATCAAAAATTTAACCTTTTTCTCCGAACTCTTTGGCACTGATTTTGCTTAACACTATTTTAACGAAATAAAAGGGAAATTTTTTCCAAAGGAGCCATCATGTCTGTCTATGCAATCAACAATCCCCTTTCCAACGGATACGGCGTCAATGTCCAACAACTCAGGAAAAAACTTGAAGAAGCAAAAAATCCCACGATCTTGGACACCCTCGACAACAGTTCTTCCTCAAGCCAGTATATCGAAGAAAAACTTGCAGCCATAAAAAGCCAAATCCCAACGGAAGAACAAGACTGTTCCGGCACTTCCGATACGGACAATTTGGCTGAAATGGTGGAAAAACTGGCAGGGGAACTCGGTATTGACGGAAAAATCACCTATAACAAACTGCTCAGCCACAAAAACGAACTCACCGGTCAATTTCAATTGGCGGTGAAAACGGGACTTGCCGAACTTGGCGTCGCCCCTGATGCCGATTTTCGCGTAAGCCTTGATGAAAACGGAGAACTGCAGGTTTCTTCCAATCACAAAGATAAAGCCAAAATAGAACAATTTTTTAAAGACAATCCGCAGCTGGCTGAACGTTACGGGCAAATCCAAACCCTGAACAAACTGGAAGAAGCCCGCAGCAGCGGACTGCAAAATATCAGCGACACCATCGATACGACAAGGTTGGTTTCCTATATGAACAGAATGGGCGGAACATCCTCCGCCCTTGCGATGACGGGCGAAGGAAGCCTCGCCGCGCTTCTCAACACCGGTTTTAAGCTTACCGTATGAAAACAACGCAGCAGGCATGATACTCAAAAAAGGAATAGGCAGCGCTTATTCCTTTTTTTATGCGGATTGCAATAAATTTTACCGTTTCTTATCAACCTTGCCTGCACAATCCGAAGAACAAAGATGTTTTTCGCTCCATGCCACCATTTGATTTAAAACAGGGATAAAACGTTCTCCCAAATCCGTTAACGTATATTCAACTCTCAGCGGAATTTCCCTATATGCTTCACGATGAATAAATCCGTCATTTTCCAGCTCACGCAATTGCTTTGTCAGCGTTGAACGGGCAATGCCCTCCAAACGGCGCATCAATTCACCAAATCTCTGCGTTTTATAAACCGCGATATACCACACAATCAATATCTTCCATTTTCCGCCCAATACCGCCTGCAAATTGCTCATAGGCATACAGCGGGCGACCATGTCATCGCTTCTGAATTTATTGCCGACCATACCTCACCTCGTTGCCAGCGACTTTACACGTATAAAAAGAACAATGCAATACAGTACAATAAATGATACTATGTATTTTTAAAAACCCTACTTGCGTAACGTATGCATGTCATTTAATATGCTTCCAAACCTAATACCGTATTATTTCAAAAAGGAGTATCGTATGCATTATACCGGAACAATTTACCGCCCTCCCTATGAGGCCTGCAGCGCACTCATTCAGGCAACAGCCGGCTGCACACATCATAAATGCAAATTTTGCACGCTGTACGAAGACATACCTTTTAAATTCCGCATGTCCCCGTTATCGGAAGTTGAAGAAGATATGAAAGAACTTTCAGCATATTACCCCAACGCGAAAAGAGTATTTTTTACAGGAGCGAATCCCTTTGTTTTAGATTTCGATAAATTAAAAAACTTAGCCGAACTTGCAAAAAAATATTTTCCGAACGCGGCTTCTGTCGGCTGCTTTGCCCGCATTACGGATATTGCACCAAAAAGCGCGGAACAGCTTAAAAAACTCCGGCAATTAGGGTATAACGGCATTACCATCGGAGCAGAAGCAGGTGACGACAGCGCATTGTCATTCATGCATAAGGGGTTCGGAACAAAAGAAATCTTGGCGGAATGCAAAAAACTGGACGAAATTGGCATGGATTATAATTTCTTTTATCTCACAGGACTTTTCGGAGCCGGACGAAGCAGGCAGGGAGCAGAAAACACTGCGGCAATATTCAATCAAACACATCCTAAAATCATTGTTTCCTCCATGCTTACTGTTTTTCAGTCTTCCGAACTCTATCAGGAAATACAAAGCGGAAACTGGGCGGAAGAAACGGAAATTGAAAAACTCCATGAATTAAAAACACTCATTGAACATTTAACCATTCCAACCTATTTTGCGACAATGGGAGCATCAAACTGCATTTTTATCGACGGTAATCTCCCAAAGGACAAAAACAATATGATAACACAACTGGAAAATGCCATTAAGGCTGCAGATGAAAAAGAGCTGCGAAATTACCGCGAAAACCTGCGGCATCTTTAAAAAGGAAAAAATAAAGGGCGAAGACAAACTTATCCGCGTAAACGGCAAAGCAAAACTAATACCTAAAAAGAAGAACGGGGTATTTTAACAAGAAACGGACAATATGCGCAAGAAAACGAATTTCGCCAAAAGAGGGCGAAAGCTTTCTTTTGCGCAGAGAGCAAAAGGAGATTGAGGAGGATACAAAGGGGCACGTTAAAAGTACCCCTTTTTGTTCCCCTTAAAAAATTATGGACATTGCCCCATAAAAAAGCTTTTTATGAAAAATTAAAAAATAACAAGCAAACAATATAAAGAATTAAATAACACGCAAAAAAAGCTTGTAAAAAAACGTGCTGTCTTTCTCTAAAAAAAGAAACCACTCACTGCATATAGAAATTTTCCCCTAAATAAATTTCCCGCGCTTTTTCATTATTGACAATTTCTTCCGGCGTGCCCGAAAGCAGTAAGATACCGTCATACATAATGGACGCCCTGTCGCAAATGGAAAGGGTTTCCCGCACGTTATGGTCGGAAATCAAAACGCCGATCCCCCTGTTTTTCAAGCGCTTGATCAAATCCTGAATATCGCCGACAGCCAAGGGGTCGATACCCGCAAACGGTTCGTCAAGCAAAACGAACAAAGGGTCATGCACAAGACAGCGGGCAATTTCAAGCCTGCGCCTTTCCCCGCCCGAAAGGTACGAAGCAAGGGATTTTTCCAAGCGGGTCAAACCGAATTCATCAAGCAGGCTATAAATTTTTTCTTCCCGGGCTTTTTTGGAAAGTTTCGTATATTCCATGACAATTTGAATGTTTTCTTTGACGGTCAGGCTTTTAAAAACAGAACTTTCCTGCGGCAAATAACTTATGCCCACCCTCGCCCGCTTATACAAAGCCCACGACGTGATGTCTTCGCCATTATACAATATTCTGCCTTGAGTGGCTTTTATGATTCCTGTCAGCATGTAAAAGGAAGTTGTTTTGCCTGCGCCGTTCGGTCCGAGCAAACCTACGATTTCCCCCTGCGTTATTTCAATATTCACATCACGGACAACCTGTCTTGCTCCGTATGTTTTTGCCAAGTGTTCCCCTGCAAGTGTCGCTTTCATACTTACCCTTATTGTTTGGAATCAAAAATCGCTTCGACGCGTCTTTTTTGCGAACCCACAACTTCGCTTTTCCGTTCATATAAATAATATAAAATCGTTTCGCCGCGGATGGAATTTTTTCCTTCCTGCACCACGGGATCGCCTATCATGGTCAAAAGACCTTTATCAGCTTCATAAACGGCGGAATCGGAATGCCCCGACTGATTTTCAAATTTGAACCTCACACCGTTTTCCGCTTTGATCTTATTGATTTTATTTTGCGTATCGACAGTTTTCGTGCTTGGCTCCACCTTACCGGTCAGAGGCATGTTTTCCGGCTGAACTTTTATTTGCACCGCTTCCTGTTTCGCTTCCGAATTTTTCAAATAAACGGTCATCTTCGGCGCGACCATATCGAAAGCTCCGCGCACGACATGCACATTGCCTGTAAAAATCACCCTGCTGCGGTTGATATCGTATTCCATATCATCGGCATTTATTTTTACGGGCATATCCCCCTCCGCCAACTGCGGAACCGCATAAGCCGGCAACGCGGCAAAAGCGAAGCAGAATAAAACAAAAACAAGTTTTCTCATAGGTATCAACATCATTTCATTCATCATTCTCAGTTTTATTTTTTATCGGACTCCCGCAAAAGCATGGACTTCTTTTATGGTGATGTCGGGAAAAGAATCCACAAACCGCACAGTGAAATCAGGAAAACTGTCCACAAGCTGCCACTCGCCGCAAGCATCCGGAAAAGCGCTGACAAACCGCACATCCAAATCCGCAAGCGCGTCTTTTTTCTGGACATTAATATCAGCAAAGCCCGTTACCACCTGCACCCGCCCGAAAAGCCTTATGCCCTCATACGTGCAGTCCTCTCCGATATTCCGTGCAAAAACGTGCATGGGAAATAAAAGGCAAAACAAAAGCGACGCCGCTTTCATACTTATCAAACCAGTTTTTTGCCCAATTTTTTGCCCGTTTTTTTGCAAGCTATTCTCCGTTTGCAGGCATCCATTCCACATAAACACCGCCTTTGCCGTAAATTTTATTTTCCTGCATATCCCAGCTTAATAGTTCCGCCGTACCGGTCAATTCCTCGCTTGCAAAATCCGCCTGCTCCGAAAAAACCGCAATTTGTTTTTCCGTATCGTAATTCAAAACCGGACCTTTCACAATATTGTCCTGCTGCATTGCCCTGACATTTTCATGTAAAATGACTTTTGTGTTATCATTGTAAATAATTCCGCGTTCAGCTTCAATAACCACCTTGTCGGCTTCCTGTTCCAAAAACACGGCTTTTTTTTCATTCCGTGAGGAAGACAAAAGCGCCGGCTGCGTTCCCGCCCTATGCCACATAAGCGGATTTTCCATTTGTAAAACGGAACTTTGCTGACGCATGACAGCCCATTTTGCAAAAACAGCCCACTCCTCTTTGCCCTTTTCACCGCTGGAAACA
>DONZ01000231.1 GCA_003512875.1 Desulfovibrio sp.
TCGGGATATTCATAGAACAGCCACATGGCTTTTGCCGCGTCAATCGGTGAGCCACCGCCGATGGCAACAATCCAGTCGGGTTCAAATTCGCGCATGGCTTTTGCGCCGTTCATAACGGTGGTGATGGATGGGTCCGGTTCGACATTTTCAAAAAGCAATGTTTCAAGTCCCGCCTCTTTCAGATTATTGACAACCTTATCCAGAAAGCCGGCTTTTTTCATGGAACCGCCGCCGACAACAACGATAGCTTTTTTGCCGTTAATGGTTTTAAGCTCGTCAAGAGCGTTTTTTCCGTAATACACATCACGGGGTATGGTAAATCTAGCCATAATGAAACCTCCATAAACTTATACGAGTTTAAAGAAGACTACATTATTTCGGCAAGACGGGCAAGCACTTTTTTAAATTATGCGGAAAATGTTCCGGCAGCGCGTCAGCGGGGAGCAAATTCGATAAGGGTTTTATAGAGGTTTATAGGAACGATAGGCTTGCCTATGTGGCTGTTGAAGCCGCTTTGCATATAAAGTTTCTTGTCTTCTTCCAATACGTTTGCGGTCATGGCGATGATGGGGGTTTGGATTTTGAGTTCCTGCCTGATAATTTTGGTCGCGGTAATTCCGTCCATATCCGGCATTTGGATATCCATTAAAATAACATCGTAGGTTTGGTCATGGATTTTTTTAATGGCTTCAAGCCCGTTGCTTGCGGTATCGACGATAATTTTCTTTTTCTTCAATAACTCCGCGGCGATAAGCGTATTGATGGGATTATCCTCAACCAATAGGATCGATAAGTTTTTCAATATGTTTTCATCATATTCATTGAGGCTTTCCTGGTTCGTTGTGACTTTGTCCTTATTGAATTCAAGAGGAATTTCCAAAGAAAAGTTTGTTCCTTCGCCGACTTTGCTCGTGCAGGATAATTGACCCTCCATCAGCGAGGCGAGGTTTTTGGAAATGCTGAGTCCGAGCCCTGTTCCGCCGTATTTTCTCGTGGTTGACGTGTCAGCCTGCATGAACGGCGAGAATATTTTTTCAATTTGTTCTTCCGTGATGCCGATACCCGTATCCATGACTTCAAAACGGAGCAGAACTATTGTTTTGTCGTCAATGTCTGATTTGGAAATTTTGCTTATTTTTAATGTGATAGACCCTGTTTCGGTGAATTTATAGGCGTTATTGATGAGGTTGTTGAGAATTTGCGTGATACGTATGGGGTCGCCAAGCCATGAGTCTTCAACTTCCTGCTCTTTATCGATAATATAGGTGATTCCTTTCTGTTCCATTTGCAGGCTGAAGAGATTATGGATATTTTTAATAAGCTCGTTCAGAGAAAAAGGAATATGCTCGATATGCAGTTGTCCCGCTTCGATTTTCGAATAGTCCAGAATATCATTGATGGTATGCAGCAAAAGGGTTGCGGAAGAAAGACCTTTTTGCACGAAATCATCATTTTTTTCATCGATTCTGATTTCTGCCAACAGTCCGAAAACATTGATGATGATATTGAGCGGCGTACGAATTTCGTGGCTCATTATGGCTAAAAAGTCGCTTTTCGCTTTTGCTTCCCGCTCTGATTTGAGTTTTGCCTCGATAAGTTCGGTCTGCTTCTTTTTCAGCTTGTTGAACATTGTTTTTTCTTCCCTGAGGTCACGGGCATAGCTGATAATGACATTCGTATTCTTATAGTTGATCCGTGTGAACGTTATGTGGCAGGGAATGAGGTTGTGCTCCAAATCCTGGTGCAGCCATTCAAAGGTTTTATAGCCGCTTTGAAAGGATTTTTTGAGCAGCTGCAAATGCTTTTCAGTGGAAAGCTGTCCGTCCGGCTGATAAATGGGGTTCAGTTTTTCAAAGTTATCGATAAATTCTTGTTTGGTTTGGAAATTGAAGAAACGGGCGGATTCGAAGTTGCAGTCGATAAGCTTGAAATCCTTATCCCAAATTGTGCAGCAAAGAGGGGCGGAATCGAGCATGACTTGGATTCTTTCTTCCTGTTCTTTTATTTTCGCCTGCATTTCCAATTCCTTTTGGGAGTTGAACGCATAATAGATATAAAAATTCTTGTTGAGATACGTAAGGTAAATGGCTGTTACCTGGCAAGGGATGGGAGCCCCGCTTGCGTCAAGAAAAATCCATTTGAAACTGGAAATACTTTTTTCTTTGATAAGTTCGTTTTTTTCGGCGATAAAAAGTGAAAGAGGCTTTTCTTCCTGTTCTTTCGCGAGATATTGCCTGAAATTGTTGATAAACTGTTCTTCATTTGACAAATCGAGCAATTCCACAAGCTTTTTGTTGCAGTCAATGACTTTTCCGTTATCATTGAAAATAATGCTGACAAACGGCATGGAATCGACGAGCAGGTGGATATATTCGTCAATATCTTTTATTTTTGAAGACTTGTAGCCTTGCCGTAATTTGATGAACATGAACGTAATGGTGAAAAAGAAAAGAAGAGCCGCAAGCGAATGGATGAAAGCGAAATTGATAGGCGAAAAATTCGGCTCGACATGCTGCGTATTATTGATAATGGTATCGTACGTATTGGTGATAACGGCAAGACTGTCCAGATAATTCTGGGAAGTAAGAACGGATAAGGCTTCATAACGGCTGGTGTCGTCGTTTTTTAAGGCTTGTATCGCTTTTTGCTGAAAGGCATGCTGTAATTCGAGTTCGGCATACATTTCAAGCAGCTGCTGTGTATATTCCTTGTCGGCAAGGTTGGTTTTTATGATATCCGCAAGTTTCAGGACTTTCATGTGGAAGAGGTTGTTATTGCTCCGCGGGCTTTTGCCGAGCATTTGATTGGTGATATTCGTGTAATTATTAAGATAATATTGGTCTTCCGTGCGGATATACATTTGGGAAAGTTGGTTGAGCTGTACGCTTGTGAGGTATATTTCATTCAAAATGCCTACGGTGACAAAATGTTCGCTCTGCACTTCGAAGAAGGTCTTATTTTTATGGACTTCGTATAAAAGATAGAAATTGAGAATGAAAGACAAAAACAAAACAGTTACGGTGATTCTGAAAAATGTTTTATTCATGGTTATCTCTGATTATTATGATTGGATAAGGTTTAAAAAAGAATCCACGTCGAGGATGTATGTCAATTTTCTGTTGTATGGTCCGATAATTCCTTGCTGTTCGAGAAATCTTAATGTTTTGTTCAGAGTTACCCTGTGCACGGATAAATGGTTGGCGAGGTCCTGCTGGGTGAGTTCCGGAACGGCGTAAAATTGTTTCCTGTTTTCCGAAATATGCATTTTTTGATACAAATACATGCAGATACGCGAAGAAAGTTCCGAAAAGCTCAGGCAGCAATTCTGATTGATGTTAAGGCGGACTTTTTGGGAAAGGTTGCGGAGAATGGAAGTGACGATGAGCGGGTCTTTTAATAAGACGGAATACACGGTTTCGGCTGAAAAAGAATATAAGACGCTCGGTTTTGTGATGACAAAAAAACTAAGAGTGGGAAGTCCGTCAAAAAAAGGTCCCTCGCCCAAAAGACACGGGGCGATGCCGCGCCATAGGATTTTTTCTTTTCCGTCATTGGAAAGGCGTATGAGCTTGACTTCTCCTGCCTGAAGCAAATAGAGCTTGTTCCAAATTTCACCGCTTTCAAAAAGTTCCTGTCCTTTAGCGCGTTTTATTTTAACTGCCAAATGGAGATATTTATCCCATTCCTGCATATTCGATGAAATCTGACTGAACTCATGAATTGATTTCTCTTTGTCTTTATCCATTTTCCCCCCTTAAAAACAACATACATTAAAAAAAAATAAATAAAAAGATAAAAATGTAGCCGGCACTACATTTTTTTTAAATAAATCTGTTTAGATAGAATTAATGTGAAAAAATGAACACATCCAATCACTCTTTTCATAAGGAGAAATCATTATGGCGCAGACAACGGAAAAAATGCTTAATGGCAAATCGGCTTTGAAGTGGTTTTTTTGTCTTATCGTACCGGCTATCGTGTATTTTGCACTGCCCATTGACGGAAAGACATTGACCCATGAAATGGCGATGTTTTTGGTTGTGACGATTCTTATGGTTTGCATATGGGGCTTCGAGCTTGTCAACGATACGGCGACCGGGCTTGTCTTGCCTGTGCTTTATATGGCTCTTTGCGGTGTTCCCGGTAAAATCGCGTATAATAACTGGCTTGGCGATGTTCCCAATATCGTCATCGGCGGTTTTATTTTTTGTAAAATTTTGCAGGATACCGGTCTTGGAAAACGGGTTGGTTTAGGCTGCATGAAGCTTATGGGCGGTTCGTTCATCGGAACCGTTTGGGGACTTATGCTTGCGATTTATATTATCAATCCGCTCGTTCCCGCGGTAACGGGCAAGGGTGTCATTTTTTGCGCCATCGTCATCAGTCTTTGCGAATCTTTGGATTTCAAGAAACAGTCACGGGAAGCGACAGCTCTCATGCTGGTGGCGTTTTTGGCTGTGACAAGCTCTAAAAACGGATTTTTAACCGGCGGCGGGGATTTGGTTATCGGAATGAGTTTGGTTGACGGCGTCATGGGCTTGAAAACGAGCTGGCTTCAGTATGCCGGCTGGAATTTGCTTCCCGCAACCGTTTTTACGGTTATGAGCGTCGCCATTGTTGTTGTTTTGCTTCCGAGCAAAGTGAATAAGGAAGAACTTCGCAGGGCGCTGTATGCCCGTTATGCGGAACTCGGACCTATGCGCAGGGATGAAAAAACCGCAACGGTGCTTCTCATTGTCACCCTGATAGTTTTGATGACGGATAAATGGCATGGACTTACTCCCGGCATGGGGCTTGTTTTTCTTGCCGCTGTCAGCTTTTTACCCGGAGTGAGTCTTATGGACGGGCAGAAAATCAAAGAAGTCAATTTCTGTCCCATTTTCTTCATCATGGGGTGCATGGCCATCGGCAGCGCAGGCAATTATCTGAAAGTGACCCAATGGATGGCGGACAGCACTTTCGGTTATATGGAAGGGCTCGGTATTTATGGCGCAAGTGTCT
>DONZ01000168.1:0-1038 GCA_003512875.1 Desulfovibrio sp.
ATTCCTTCCATTATTCCTTCCCAAGGTTTTATCACGTCACGTTTCGGTCATAGGATCTCTCCGTTCACCGGCACAAGGAAATTACATAAAGGGCTTGATATCGCCGCTGTAATCGGTACGAAAATCATCGCGCCTGCCGACGGCAAGGTTGTTTTCGCCCAAAGTGACGGTGCTTACGGATTGAGTGTCGAAGTCGACCATGGCAACGGCATTATCACCCGTTATGCGCATATGTCCAAAATCAATGTGAAACGCGGCGATTCCATCAAGCGCGGTTCTCTTATCGGTTTGGTCGGAAACACAGGACGTTCCACAGGCGCTCATTTGCACTATGAAGTGATCGTGAACGGTGTGCATACCGATCCCATGGCTTATATCATTGAAAAATAGGATTATTGAAGCTGTTTTATGTTTAGTTATATAGAAGATGTTATTTTTGAATTTTTTAACATGTATTTAAGAAATTCAATCTTTGATGTTGTGCTTCCGTTATTTGAAAGTTCTTTGCCCGTTTTTTTGCTTACGCTTGTTTTTTCCGTGATTTTCGCTGTTTATTGCAAGAAAAAGTACGGTGAAATGATTTACCGCGTATTGCTTTTTATGGGAATGCTCGGTCTGTCCGCTTTTTTCGCCCATGAAGGTTCCCATTTTTTCGCTTTTGAACGTCCGCGGCCTTTTCAGGAAATTGCAGGAACGATGTATTATGATTCAAAAGACGGCACATGGCTGCAAGCGCAATATCCGAGCAGTGAAGGATATCATATTTTCGAATCTGATATGACACTTGAAGCCGGCGAAATGTTGGATGAAACCGCAGTTTCTGAAAATCAGGCGGAAAACCAAGAAGAAATCAGCGTGATAGAGCGGAAAGTTTTTGAAAATCCTCTCCATGTGGATTTGAAGCAGCTGCATATCAAATTGATTGACGGCTCCAAAAAGCTTTTTCCTTCTTCCGTAATCAGCATCAGCATGGCGGTTGCCGTTGTTATCGCTTTGTTAATGGCAAAAATAAGCCCTTATATTTATTTGTTTCCTCTT
>DONZ01000168.1:1347-3613 GCA_003512875.1 Desulfovibrio sp.
TTATATTTATTTGTTTCCTCTTCTTATCGGTTGGTCGCAAATTTATACGGGCAGCGCGTATTTATCCGATTTGCTGGTCGGGTGGTGTGTCGGCATTGTCGCGGTTTTTGTCGCATGGCTTTGTTTCGCATTGTTTTTCAGGATTACGGGTAAATATTTTTAATTGCAGGCGTTACATTGTGTAACGCTTTTTTTACGGCTTTTTTATATAGGAAAAATATAACGTATTGTTAGAGGGAGTATGCTATGGGACTGCATGTTGTTGAACATCCGCTTGTGAAACATAAATTGGGATTGCTCAGAAGCGTGGACACCCCGACCAATGTTTTCCGTGCAATTTCAAAAGAAATTACACGGTTTCTCATGTATGAGGTAACCAGAGATTTTCCGCTGAATAAAAAAGTGGAAAAAGGCTGGGCTGGTCCTGTCGAGGTTGATTACATATCAGGAAAAATGGCGACGATAGTTCCCATTTTGCGTGCGGGCTTAGGGCTTATGGAAGGCGCTCTTGATATGGTTCCAGGCTGTAAAATCAGCGTGGTAGGCTTATATCGTGATGAAGAAACCCTTGAACCGGTTGAATATTATGTCAAGTTGGCAAAAGATATTTCAAGTCGTGTTGCGATTATTTTGGACCCTATGCTTGCGACAGGCGGTTCGCTTATTGCTGCCATTGAATTATTAAAACGCAATAAGGTGAAGAAAATTTACAGCTTGAATCTTGTTTGCGCTCCGGAGGGCGTGCAAAGGGTTCTGGAGAAATTTCCTGACGTTGAAATTTATACGGCAGCCCTTGACGCCGGGCTTAATGAACAGGGGTACATACTTCCCGGGCTTGGTGATGCAGGGGATAGATTGTTTGGAACAAAATAACACTGTGAAGATTGCTTAAGGCAATCTTTTTTATGGGGAAAACATGGAAGGGAATGTCTATAATTTTCGTTTCAGAGATGCCATAATCGGGGCTCAAATGCTTTTGGTCGCTTTCGGCGCTTTGGTTTTGGTACCTCTTTTAACCGGGTTGAACAGCAATGTGGCGCTGTTTACCGCCGGTGTCGGAACGCTTTTGTTTCAAATCGTCACACGCGGGCAAATACCGATATTTTTGGCTTCTTCTTTCGCTTTTATCGCTCCTATCAACTATGGCGTTCAAACGTGGGGACTGACGGCAACTCTTGGGGGAATGATCGCCGTAGGTCTTTTTTATATGTTTTTAAGCTTTGTGATTAAGGTGCGCGGCGTCGGTTTCATCATCAATCTGCTTCCGCCTATTGTGACAGGCTCCGTAATCGCCGTTATCGGTCTTATTTTGGCTCCGACCGGAATGAAAATGGCAATGGGAATTGCCGGGACGGAACAGGTTATTCCGCAAAGCACGGCTTTAATTGTTTCCATGTCCTCGCTGACCGCGACGGTTTTGGTATCCATTCTTGGCAAAGGGATATTGCGGCTGCTTCCTATCATTGTGGGAATTGTTGTCGGCTGTATTGTTTCCGCACCGCTGGGCATACTCGATTTGTCCCCAGTGGCGACTGCGAAGTGGTTTTCTTTTCCGGATTTCACGTTTCCGACCTTTGAACTCGCCCCTATCCTTTATTTTGTTCCTGTTGCCTTGGCACCGGCTATTGAACATTTTGGCGACGTTCTCGCCATCAGTTCCGTCACGGGAAAAAATTTCTTGGAAAAACCCGGCATAAGTCGTACCATGTTCGGTGATGGGATTGCAACTTCGTTTGCCTGCTTATTGGGCGGTCCCCCGAATACGACATATTCGGAAGTTACCGGAGCGGTCGCCCTTACCAAGAGCTTTAATCCTGCGATTATGACTTGGGCGGCTATTGCGGCGATTTTGCTCTCTTGCGTGGGCAAACTCGGGGCTGTGCTTCATTGCGTGCCTATGCCGGTTATGGGCGGAATTATGATTTTGCTTTTCGGCAGCATTTTGGTTGTGGGCTTGAATACGCTTGTGCAGAGCCGTGAAAACCTTATGGAAACACGTAATCTTGTTATTGTCGCCATGGTGATTATTTTTGGCATTGGCGGCATCAGCATCGATATCGGAGATTTCCACTTGAGCGGTATAGGGCTTTCCGCGCTTATCGGGGTTCTTCTCAATCTTATTTTGCCAGGGAAAAAACAACATCAAATGCCCGTAATGCACCATTGAGCATATCCTGAGGCATGCGGATACGAGCTTATGAAAAAGCTTGAAAAAAGATAAAATTTTTCTTGACAAAAGCATAAATTTTAGTAAATTGAACTTCTG
>DONZ01000141.1 GCA_003512875.1 Desulfovibrio sp.
ATCGAGATTATCTAGTTATATGGAGATAATCCATTGGGTGCTAACCATTTTTGCTTTTAGTGCCTCCCGCCTTTGGAAAGATTTATCGAATTGTTAAACGTATTGACATGCTTGGAGGCATAGTATGAAAACTTCTTACATGGGCAAATTGGCTCGTATCAACTTGACGACAGGTCAAATCACCGTTGAATCCGTAGATTTGGATTTGGCAAAGAAATTTATCGGCGGCCGCGGACTTGGAACGGCGATGCTTTATGAAGAAGGCGTTGCAAAAGTCGAGCCTTTGTCTGCTGACAACAAACTTATCTATATTACCGGACCTATGACAGGCACAGCTTCTCCTACGGCAGGCCGTTATATGGTTGTGACCAAATCACCGCTTACAGGAATGATCGCATGTTCAAACTCCGGCGGTGTCTGGGGCGCTAAGCTCAAATATGCCGGTTGGGACGCTATCATTGTCGAAGGCAAGGCGAAATCTTGGGTATATATCAATATTGATGATGATAAAATCGAAATTTTGCCGGCTGAAAAATATGTCGGCATGTTGAGTGAAGCGTGTGATGAAGAATTTAAAAAAGTTCATCCGAATGCGTCCGTGTTGAATATCGGTCCTGCCGGTGAACATTTATCCCTTCTTGCCGCCATTATGAACGATAAGGACCGTGCAGCCGGCAGAAGCGGCGTCGGTGCGGTAATGGGCTCTAAAAATCTGAAAGCGATTACTGTTACGGCAAGCAAGAATGCCGTTGAACCATACAGTGCCGATATGCTCAAAGAAGCAATGAAAACTTGCCTCTTGAAATTCAAAGAAAATCCTGTCACCCATGAAGGCCTGCCAACGTACGGCACTGCTGTTCTTGTTAATATTGTCAATAATATCGGTACATTCCCGACCAATAACTGGCAAAGCAGTTATTATGACAAAGCCGATGATATTTCCGGCGAAACACTGAAAGAAAAATATTTGGTAAAGAACCATTATTGCCATCGCTGCCAAATTGGCTGCGGACGTGTTGTCAATATTGACGGTAAAATTGCCGGCGGACCCGAATACGAACCGCTTTGGGCTTATGGCGGCAACTGCGGAAACAATGATTTGAACGCTATTGATAAAGCGAACTACTTCTGCAACGAATACGGCTTGGATGCCATTTCCACTCCCTGCACTATTGCGGCTGCAATGGAATTGTATCAATTAGGCGCAATTAAAGACGCCGAATGCGACGGTGTTCCTTTGAAATGGGGCAGTGCGGAAGCCATTGTCGAATGGACGAAACGCATGGGGGAAGCAAGTTCTCCTCTTGCCAAACTTATGGCTGACGGTTCATACCGCCTCTGCGAACACTATGGACACCCTGAAGTTTCCATGAGTGTGAAAAAACAAGAAATGCCTGCATATGACGCCAGAGGTATTCAAGGTATCGGCATTACCTATGCGACAAGCAACCGCGGCGGCTGCCATGTCCGCGGTTATATGATTTCTCCTGAAGTTTTGGGCTTGCCCGAACAATTGGACCGTACCACCACGGAAGGAAAAGCGACATGGTGCAAAATCTTCCAAGATTTAACCGCCGTTATCGACTCCATGGGACTTTGCCTGTTCTCATCATTCGCTCTTGGCGCTCCTGACTATGCCGCATTATTGAATGCAGGCACCGGAACGAACTATGATGTGAACGGTTTGCTTGAAGTTGGTGAACGTATTTATAATATTGAACGTTTATTCAATAAAGCCGCCGGCATGAAACCTGAAGACGATCGTTTGCCGAAACGTCTTACCGAAAGTCCGATTACTGACGGACCTTCAAAAGGCATGGTAAGCCAAATCTCAGTTACGTTGCCGCAATACTATGAAGTCCGCGGCTGGAAGGAAGCGTTCCCGACCAAGGAAACTCTTGATAGATTGGGTTTGGTTGAAAAATAATTAACGATTAAAAAACCTAGCTTGCTTTGGCGGGCTAGGTTTTTTATGAGGTATATATGATAGAGGTCAGATTATTTGCCACACTGCGTGATAATCGGAAAAAAACGTATTTTTTGCCTGCTGAAGATTTTCATTGCGCATTGGATATATTGCATTTTCTCGATATTCCAAAAGAAGCGGTCAGCACACTTTTGATCAATGGCTTTCATAAAAAGCCGGAAGATGAAGTGAAAGATACCGATGTTGTGGCATTATTCCCGCCTGTAGGAGGAGGGTAGTTTGCAGACGAGATATGACAGGCAAATCATTATATCGGAAATTGGAGAAAAAGGACAGGAAAAACTTCGTAAATCGGAAGTACTGCTTATAGGCTTTGGAGGGCTCGGAACTCCTTGTGCAACGTATCTGGCTCAAGCAGGCATAGGCCGGCTTGAAATTATCGATGCCGATACTGTTGCATTTTCTAATTTAAACCGGCAATTCTTTTTTACGGAACAAGACATTGATTTATATAAAGCGCATATCGCGGAAAAAATTATCGGGAAAATGAACAGCGGCGTAAATGTTCGCGGGCGGGTTTTGCGCATTGATGAAAAGAATGCGGAAGATTGTATCCAAGGTTTTGATATTGTCGTGAATTGTGTTGATAATATTGAAACGAGAAAAATTGTGCATAATGCATGTCTGAAATATGATATTCCTTTGGTCGAGGGGGGAATTGACAGTTTTTACGGTTTTGTTTCCTGCATAAAAAAAGGGTATCCCTGCTTGAACTGCATGGGGTTTTTTGATGGGAAACAAAAAGCTGTGACGCCTGTTTTGGGGGCTGTGGCTGGAATTATCGGCTCCATGCAGGCTGTGGAAGCTTTGAAGATTTTGCTTGGCGTGAACGGTGTTTTGTATGGCAAAATTTTATATTACGATGCGAAACGACAAGAAACGGAACTTGTCACCATTCCCGGAAAACGGAATTGTATCTGTCATAAGAGGTGAAGATAATGCAAGGTTTTTCTCATTTTGACGACAGCGGCAATGCTGTTATGGTTGATGTTACGGAAAAAAAGAGTACAACCCGCATGGCTGTAGCTGAGGGAACGATTTTTTGCAATAAAGCGATTATTGACGCAATCTTGCAAAAAAATATAAAAAAAGGCGATGTGCTCGGGGTTGCGAGGATAGCCGGTATTATGGCTGTAAAACAAACGGCTCATCTTATTCCCATGTGTCATCCTCTTTTAATTTCAAAAAGCAGTATCGATTTTGAAATCAATGAAGAAAAAAATTGTATAAAGGCACTGTGTACCGTGAAAATTGAAGGGAAAACCGGAGTTGAAATGGAAGCTCTTACAGGGGTGAATATCGCTTTGCTGACCATTTACGA
>DONZ01000225.1 GCA_003512875.1 Desulfovibrio sp.
CGATATTGAACACTGGGAAGAAATTCCTGAAAAAAATCAAACCATTATCAATGCGGTCATTTATGTTGCGCGCTCTTCCCACAAAGCCATGGTCATAGGACGTGCAGGAACGACCATTAAAGAGATCGGAACGCTCGCCCGCAAAGACATTCAGGAGCTTATCGGGGGCAAAGTCCATTTGGAGCTTTGGGTGAAAGTCAAAGAAAACTGGCTTGAAGAAATTAATTTATATACTGAAGAAATGCTTTAAAGACAGAGAGAAACACCATGAGCGAACTTGCGGAACGGTATTTTAAAGTTAAAGAACGCGTACATGAAGCCTGCAAAAAAGCAGGACGGAAGGAAGAAGAAGTCACCCTTGTCGCCGTTTCAAAATTCCACCCCATTGAGGCGATTATGGAAGTTGCGGAACTTGGACAAAAAGAATTCGGTGAAAATTATATCCAGGAAGCGCTGGAAAAAATTGCTCTGCGTCCGGATTTAAAATGGCATGCCATAGGTCCGGTACAAAGCAAAAAAACAAAAGAAATCATTGGCAAATTCAGCCTTATCGAAAGTTTGGCTTCTGATTCCTTATTGAAAGAACTTGAAAAACGGACACAAAACAGCAGTCAGCGCCAAGATGTTCTGTTGCAGGTGAACATCGGACGGGAAGGACAAAAATCAGGACTGCTTGCTGAAGAAGTTCTTCCTTTTGCTCAAAAAGTTCTTCAAATTCCCGCTTTAAAACTCTGCGGGCTCATGTGTTTGCCTCCTTTGGACGACAATCCGGAACACACACGCCCTTATTTCATTCAATTAAGAGAATTAAAAGAAAAAATCGAAAAAGAACTGAATATGACACTGCCCCATTTGTCTATGGGCATGAGTGCGGATTTTCCCGTCGCCATTGAAGAAGGAGCGACAATCATCCGTGTTGGTACGGACATTTTCGGTCCCCGCAAACAATATTAAACATATTGCCTTTTTACAAATTTTCTGTATAGTTACGGCACTGGAGAATGAATATGGCAAATGAACCGACAAATCAAGAACAACCCAAGAAAAAAAGCAAATTGAAACTCATCATTATTCTTCTTATCCTGCTCCTGCTCATTTTAGGCGGCGTAGCCACGTATTGGTGGTTAAATCTCCGTGTGCCGGAACCTGTGAACACGGAAATCCCGCAGCAGACCCAAACAGCAGAAGCTCCGGCTGAAAAACCAAAAGAAGAAAATTCCCTTGTGGAAAACGTGAAAAATCTCCGTGAACAAATCGCTCCTACGAAAACTTTATTAAATATCGTCACCATCCCTACTGTAACGATAAATTTAGCCGATAAAGACAGTATACGGTACTTAAAAGTCGGTTTTGACATAGAGCTGAGCACAAAAGATGCCGCCGAAGCTCTTGAGGACCAAAAAGCACGCATACGCGATTCCATCATTATTTTGCTTTCAAGCAAAACCTATTCTGAACTTTCCACGACAGAAGGCAAGTTGAAAGTGAAAAATGAAATTTCAACACGCCTTAACCAAATTTTAGGTGTTCCTCGTGTTGTTCAAATTTATTTTAATGAATTTGTCATTAACTAAAGGATAAAATTATGAGCCAAGAAGAAATGTCTGAAGACGAAAGACTGGCGGCGGAATGGGCAGCCAGTCTGGAAGCGGAAGCGGAAAACAATAAAGAACTTGATGAGGAAAATTTTGGTGAAAACGCCCCTGCCGATGATGACGCAAAATTAGCGGAAGAATGGGCGGCTGCCTTAGCTACCGACGAACAGGAACAGTCAAAGAAAAAAAACAGACAGCTTGCGGCGGAAGTTTCAGAACCTTCATATAAAAACTTGACCGATGTCGCAAAAATCACTCCCCAAGACAATCAAAAAAGGGAACTTGACTTCATTCTTGACATTCCTCTTGATGTTTCCGCAGAACTTGGCAAAACAAGACTTCTGATTAAAGACTTGCTCCAATTAGGACAAGGTTCCGTTATTGAATTGAACAAATTAGCCGGCGAACCCTTGGAAATTTTCGTTAACGGCAAACTTGTCGCCCGCGGCGAAGCTGTTGTCGTCAACGAAAAATTCGGCGTCCGCCTTACCGATATCATCAGTCCAATCGAACGAATAACACAGCTAAGCTAAAATTTTTTATGAAAGAGATACTTGTTATCTCTTTTTTTTTAGGTTAAAAAAACACCATGAAATCAATAAGCATATTTTTCCTTTCCTTTTGCCTCATTTTCACAATCAGTCTTTTCGCACAAGACTCTTTCGCCGCCCCTGATCCTGTTCAAAATGACGCGGCAAGAGAAGAACAAAGCAAAGACACGAATACTGCCCAAGAACAAAAAACTCCCTTGAACCAAGTCCAAAAGCAGGAAGTTTTTGCAGCGTCAAAAGAAATGCCGAGCACACCAAGCGCAACATGGGGAAATTATTTTCAAGGGCTCGGCATAATGCTTTTGCTTTTGTTCGCCTTTTGGTATATCCTCAAATTAATGCGAAAATACGGCAACGGAAGATTTTTACCCAATCAAAAACTCCTTCCCCGCGACAGCATGTACCTTGAGGGACAAATCCCTTTGGGACCGGGAAAAAGTGTTGTTATTGTCAAAGTTCTTGATGAAAGGCTCATACTTGGCGTTACGGAAAAAAATATTAATTTGCTTTCAAAAACAGGAATAAACCATGCTGAAACATTTGAAGAACTTATGCGGCAAACTGCCCATAAAGACAATACTGACGCTTAGTTTCGTTCTTCTTCCTTTTCAAGCCCTTGCGGAAGTTCCCACGTTCACCATGACCCTCGCAGGCGGTGAAGTCGAACCTTCCGCCGTGGCATTAAGTTTGGAAATCTTATTTCTTTTCACCATTCTTTCCCTTGCCCCCGCCATTGCCATGACAGTGACAAGTTTCACCCGGATCATCATTGTTTTCCACTTCCTGCGCCAAGCCATGGGCATACAGCAAATTCCCCCCACGCAAATTTTGGCGAGTTTGGCTATTTTCATGTCCGTCGTGATCATGTATCCGGTGGGGAAAGATATCAATGACAACGCCTTGCAGCCTTATCTGCAAGAAATGATCGGTTTTGATGAAGCCTTGCAGCGGGCGGAAATCCCCCTCAGGAATTTCATGTTTAAACACACGCGGGAAAAAGATTTGTCCCTTTTTTATTCTATCGCTCAAATGGACGCCCCCCAAAACAAGGATGAAGTGCCGACTATCATGCTTGCAGCAGCCTACGTGATCAGCGAATTGAAAACAGCGTTCAGCATCGGTTTTTTAATCTATATTCCGTTCCTCATTGTCGATATGGTCGTATCCAGCACCCTGCTCGCCATGGGTATGATGATGCTTCCGC
>DONZ01000197.1 GCA_003512875.1 Desulfovibrio sp.
CCAAGGAAGAGATGAACGCTATCACATCATGCCTTGTCACTTCTTCAATTTCAGCAATGCGTTCAACATCGACAGCCACTCTTTCCCGGATTTCTTTCATGCTTTGAGGGTCGATACGCCCTTTTTCAAACCATGCCTCGCAAACGGCAAGTTCCACTTTGAGCCACGCCTCATAACGATTTTCCAAAGACCATAAATCAGCCATGTCAGCCCGGCAATATCTCTCAATCATACACGTATCCTACATTTATTTATGTGTTAACTTCTTTTCGGGAAATTTAAACTCACAGTTTCATTTAAATGCAAAAGCACACCTCAAAAGCCCTTCGTCATTCTTTGTGAGGCGGTTTAAAGAAAAAGGTTTTGCCCAAAAAGAGCAAACCCCTTTCATACAAACATACTATTTTTTCGCAGCTTTTTTTGCTTCGCGAATGCGTTCTTTCAAACGTGCGATACGGCGATGACGGCGGCGATCCAGTTCTTTTCTGCGTTCCACTTTTTTATGAGCCATTCTAAACCTCCATAGATATCATAGCTGATTTGGTGCTATGCTTTAACAATTTTATTATCATAGCGTTATTTTCATATTAAGTAAAGCAATAAATCCGCTGACTTAAATCTTTTCATTTCTAATGCATCCTGCCGCCCCCGGCAAACTGGTTGGCGATAAAAGTCGCATAAGCGTCCGTCATGCCGGTAATGAAATCGATGACAATCAAATATGCCTGATAGGCTGTATACTTTTTCTTTAAAATATGATTGCCCATGAGGCTGATAGCCCTTGTTTCACGATAGGACAAGTCCTTGCCGCCGACAAAATTGTGCACGGCGGGAACAAGCACGTCCAGCAGCTGCTTGTACACGCTGTATGAGCCGATTTCCAAACTTGTTTTTTGCGGATGCTTTAAAATAATCTCATTGAAACATGTTTTTGCGTTTTTCATGTATTCCCGCACAGGTTCGCTGGCGTAATCCATATACGGATTAAGAAATTCACCCTGCATGAGAGCCGCATACCGTTCTTTGCCGACCCTGAAAATGTCCTCCACCAAAACTTTGATAACAAGAGAACGCAAATAACTCATTCTCGCCCTGTCCGAATGCATGGACCGAAGCCTTTCCTTGTCGATATTCAGCAAGTCCCAGACAGGAGCAAGCACTTCGCAAATTTCCTCATAACGCAGAATGCCGAGTTCCCGGGCATCTTCCATATCGATGATACGGTAACAAATGTCGTCGGCGGCTTCCATGAGATATGATAACGGATGACGCAGGAAAACATGTCCTTCTTTCAACAAGCCAAGTTCCGTGAAAATCTCCGCGAACAAATCCGCTTCGCTCTGATAATAATTGAATTTTTTAGACTTTTTTTCCTTTGCTTCATAAGAAGAACAAGGATATTTCACAACGCTTGCGACAGTGGGATAACTTAAACGGAACCCGCCTTGCTCCCGTTCGTTCTCCACAGCGTTGATAACACGGAACCCCTGCGCATTGCCGTCAAAACACTGAAAATCCAAAAGCTCGCCATGCGTCAAGCAGCTCACATATTTTTCGTTTTGCACAGCGCAAAACCAGTCTTGAACGGCATATTCCCCGGCGTGCCCGAAAGGCGGATTGCCGATATCATGGGCAAGACAGGCGGACTGCACAATTTCGCCTATATGGTAAGGCTCCGTAAAACACGGCAAATCGCCCCGTTCCGCTAAAAAATATCCGTACTGCGTGCCAAGCCCGCGCCCAACGGAAGCAACCTCCAAGGAATGGGCGAGCCGCGTATGCACATGGTCGTTCGTCGTCAAAGGGTGGACCTGCGTTTTTCCCGCCAAACGCCGAAAAGAATCGGAAAAAATAATTCTGTCGTGGTCAACGATGAAAGGACTTCTCGCCTTATTTATTTCTTGGACGCAATTCTTGCCGTATCGTTTCGGCGATAATAATTTTTCCCATATATTTTGATATGTTCTCATAAAATTCCTTTGTTCCTGCATGCAATAGCGCTTGCATTCTCCTGTCTTTCACCGTAAAAATATCTTAACTTTCAACTATATGCAACGATAAAGGAGAACCCTATGCCAACAGTCATTTCTCTTTACAAAGGCGGATTGCGCTGCGCGAGCACCCATTTGCAAAGCAATGCGGAACTTGTCACGGACGCTCCGACGGATAACCAGGGAAAAGGGTCAAGCTTTTCACCTACCGATTTGGTTGCCACGGCTCTCGGAACATGCATCATGACCATTATGGGCGCATATGCAAACAAAAACAACCTCGATTTTGAAGGTATGAAAATGGAAATCACCAAAACCATGCAAAGCGAGCCGCGCCGCATTAAAAAAATCGACATTCTCATCACCATGCCTGAAATCGAATTATCCGCCCTTCAAAAAGCGGATTTGGAAACCATCACCCGTTCCTGTCCCGTTTGCCTCAGCTTAAATCCCGAAATAGAAAAAAATATTTCTTTTGTTTGGTAAATTTTACCGACGACATCAGGTAAATTTGCCTCAAAAGATACATAAATTGTACAAGATAAGGAGGTTAAAATTAATGTACAATTTTTTTAGTTCCTCAAAAGGAATTATTCTTACAGGCTTATTTATCGGAATTGGCGCTTTTTTGCTCCAATTTTTAGGCAATCCGGCAAACATGGGCATTTGCGTTGTTTGCTTCACCCGTGACACCACCGGCGGAATCGGTTTGCACAGAGCGGAAATCGTGCAGTATATCCGTCCGGAAATCATTGGCTTTGTTCTCGGTTCTTTTGCAGCCGCTCTCGCCGCAAAAGAATTTCAACCCCAAAGCGGTTCTTCTCCGGTCATCCGCTTTGTGCTTGGAATAATCACAGGAACAAGCGCCTTGGTTTTTCTTGGCTGTCCTTGGCGCATGGTCCTGCGTATCGCAGGCGGTGATTTAAACGCGGTGGTCGGATTATTCGGCTTCGCTTTTGGAATTTTTATCGGCACACGCTTTTTCAAACACGGTTATACCTTGGGAAAAAGCATGCCTATTTCCAAAAAAGCGGGCTATGTCTTCCCCCTGCTTATGCTCGGTTTGCTCCTTTTATTAATCTTCAGCCCCGAGAAAGACGGTTCCGTTTACAACGGACTGATTTACTATTCCCAAAAAGGTCCGGGTTCAATGCACGCACCGCTCTTGATTTCTCTCGGTATTGCTTTTATTGTGGGCATTATCGCCCAAAGGAGCCGTTTTTGCACAATGGGAGCGTTCAGGGATATTTTCCTTTTTAAGGAAACACACCTTTTTTCCGGTCTTTTCGCTCTTTTCCTCGCAGTTTTCATTTTGAACATCATTGCGGGAAAATTCAGCCTTGGCTTTGAAAACCAACCCATTGCGCATACCGACCATGTTTGGAACTTCCTCAGCATGCTTACTGTCGGTTTTGCCGCCGCGCTCGCAGGCGGCTGCCCCGGTCGCCAATTCTTCTCAAGCGGAGAAGGAAACAACGACTCCGCAACCTATATCATAGGTTTGTTCGTCGGCACCGCTTTCGCCCATAATTTCGGCATAGCCAGTTCCGCGGCGCAAATCGGACCGCACAGCATTTTCGCCGTTCTTTTCGGACTGTTTATTTGCTTTGCGATAGCATTTACCCACATTAAGAAGAATTAGGAAGACCCTATGGAAAAAACAAGAGAAAACACCATTGACACATGCGGGCTTTCCTGTCCGCAGCCTGCCTTGGAAGTGCTTAATTTCATCCAACAAAACGGTGCCGATACATTCAGCGTCCTTACGGACAGCGTCACAAGCCGTGAAAATATTATCCGCACCGCTCAAAAACATCATTACAGGTTAGAAAATGAAGAAAAAGAACTTATGATTACGGTTTTGCATTTTAGTAGAAATGCCTAATCCCCCCTTAACGCTCTTGGCTTGCTTATAAAAACAAAATAAGGCATACTTCTGTCAGTTTTTATAAGCGAGCTTTTTTATGAAAATTCCTTTGCATACCAATACCGCCGTTGTTTTCCGCCTGAGCGCCATGGGCGATGTCGCCCTCATGTCCGGAGTTTTATCCTATTGGAACTCCCTCTACCGCACGAAATTCATTGTCATCACCCGTGCGGAATTCGCCCCTTTGTTTGAGAACCACCCTGCCATTGCAGGCATCGAAGCCCTTTCAAAAGAAAGTTTGGAATACAAAACATATTCCCAAACCTGCAAAAAACTTGCTGAAAAATACGCAGATTTTCCTTTATTCGACCTGCACGCCTCAACTCGCTCCCGCCTGCTTGCCCACCAATGGAAAACAAGCGTTTACCGCTACAATAAAATGCCCGTATTGCGCCGTCTTTTTCTTTGGTCTAAAGGAAAAATCGGCAAAACTGCCCTGCTTGAAAAAGATGTCCGTCAACGCTATGCAAGTCTTTTGTGCGAAGACCCCGTTGCGCCCCGTTTGCTCAAACCCAAAATTTACCTTGATGAAGACGAACAAACGGATGCCCGAAATCTGCTTGCTGAACTTTTTCCGAACAATACGAAAAAAATTGTCGCCATCCACCCTTTCGCCACCCATAAAGCCAAAACCCTCCCCCTTGGCCACTGGCAAAAAATCAGCGCCGTTCTTAGCGGTGAATATCAAATCCTCTTTGTGGGCAAAGGCGATTTACCCGAAAACATGTACGGAAAAAATCTTATCAACAAAACAAACTTGCGTGAACTTTGCGCGGTTCTCAGCCGATGTTCCCTGCTCATTACGGGCGATTCGGGTCCTATGCATCTGGCAGATGCCGTCGATACGCCTCTGCTCGCCCTTTTCGGACCGACAACAAAGGAATGGGGATTTTTTCCCGTGGGTGAAAATGCGCATATCCTGCAAAAAGAAATGCCCTGCCGTCCCTGCTCCCTGCACGGCAAGCAAAAATGCAGACAAAAAGAATCCTGTCTGGAAAAAATCAGCACAGAAGAAATTATCGCCCATGCAAAAAAAATTCTCAGCTGAACTCATTTGCGCAGCCGATATTTTTCTTTGTGTTTTCATTGCAAAAAACAAAAAAATCATGTACTGTCATTCCATTGTTCCAAAGGATATACAATGAAAAAAATTTTTAACATATATTCTCTTTTTATTGCGGCATGCTTGATACTTTCCGTATGCGTGCACCCGCTTGCTTATGCAGTCACGTTCGACATACCCCAAAAAGTAAGCCAAGGCAGGGGGTTTCTTATAACAATACAAGATAATTCCGCATTTTCAGGAAAAATTCTCTGGCAAAAAAAAGAAATTCCTTTTCGGGCTGAAAAAAACGCCGAAAGTTTTGCAGTCCGGATCTTATTGGGAATGCCCATTGACGCGGCGGCTCCCCAAACCTTGACGCTTTTTATCAATGATGAGCAATTCACTCAAAAAATCACGCCCCTTGAGGTGAATTGGGTTACCCACAAGCTCACCGTCGCCCCGAAATATGTCGAACCTCCTAGGGAAGTTCTTGATAAAATACAAAAAGACCGCGCCGCCACAAAAAAAATTCTTGCAACCGTGAGCAATGTGCAAAACTGGAAACTTCCTTTCACCCGTCCCGTCAAAGGCACTATCAGCGGTTCTTTTGCCGCAAGACG
>DONZ01000201.1:0-147 GCA_003512875.1 Desulfovibrio sp.
CCCAACTGAGCTACAACCCCGATGAAATGAATTTGCCCAAAAAAATCTTTTTAGTCAAGTAAATTTTTACTACTATATGTTTTTTTTATGAATGGAAAAGTTTTTAACGTTCAATTGCTAGCTGAAAGCGCCGTTGAAGACAATGAT
>DONZ01000201.1:223-6280 GCA_003512875.1 Desulfovibrio sp.
ACAATGATACCGTATCAGGGGGGCAAGGCTTGAAATGATAATATTAGGGAACATTCCGAGAACCGCAAAAAGCGCCAATGCAGCAATGAACAAAGCCTGCAACACCAAGCTGAAACCGTAACCATAAAATAAGCCCCGCATGGGGGCTTATCTAACAAATCGAAATCATATTTCCATGTTCAAAGTTCAAAACAGAACTAATAAGCATGGTTGGACGCCAATTCTTTTGCCGTAACCTTATGGGAAAAAAACCAATACACCCATGCTTGGTAACAAATGACCAAAGGCACGCCAAGAAGCACCACGATAAACATGATCGTAAGCGTCAAATGACTGGAAGCGCCGTTGAAGACAATGATACCGTATCAGGGGGTCAAGGCTTGAAATGATGATATTAGGGAACATCCCGAGAACCGCAAAAAGCGTCAATGCAGCAATGAACAAAGCCTGCAACACCAAGCTGAAACCGTAACCGTAAAATAAGCCCCGCATGGGGGCTTATCTAACAAATCAAAATCATATTTCCAAGTTCAAAACAGAACTAATAAGCATGGTCGGACGCCAATTCTTTTGCCGTAACCTTATGGGAAAACACCCAATACACCCATGCTTGGTAACAAATGACCAAAGGCACGCCAAGAAGCACCACGATAAACATGATCGTAAGCGTCAAATGGCTGGAAGCACCGTTGAAAACAGTAATACTGTATGCAGGGTCAAGGCTTGAAATGATGATGTTAGGGAACATTCCAAGAACCGCAAAAAGCGTCAATGCAACAATGAACAAGGCACTGCAAAACCAAGCTGAAACAGGGCTTTTTCCATTAACCATGAAGAAACGGACGCCAAGCAAAGCAAGCACGGCAAGAACAAGGAAACTATAAATAAAAGGACTTTCGGAAATATTGTCCAAAATGAACGTATAATGCGCCGTCAATGCCAAGAAAGCGATCACAAGGGAAAGCACGAGGTACCACAAGATATGGGCGGCTTTCCTTGCTCTTTCCGCAAGTTCCCCTTCTGCTTTGAAACGAAGCCACAAAGCACCGTGCATGCAGAAAATGCAGACAAAAAATACTCCGCCTGCCAAGCCGTAAGGGTTGAGCAGCATCAGGAGATTTCCATGATAAACACCGTCCGCATCAATAGGAATGCCCATAAAAAGGTTCGCAAACGCAACGCCGAGCAGCAAAGCGGGCACGAACGAACCTAAAAAAAGCACGATGTCACAGAGCTTACGCCAATTCGGCGTATCGATTTTGCTTCTGAATTCAAATGCGACAGCACGGAAAATAAGAGCGAACAGCAATAAAAGCAAAGGTGCGTATAAGGCGCTGAACATCACGGAATAAGCGAGAGGAAACGCGGCAAAGGTTACGCCGCCTGCTGTGATAAGCCATACTTCATTGCCGTCCCAAAAAGGACCTGATGAATTGTACACGGTACGTTTTTCATCATCATTTTTAGCGATAAAAGGCATGAGCGTCGCAGCCCCAAGGTCGAAACCGTCAAGCATGAAATAAACAGCCCACAAAAGAGCCCATAAAAAGAACCAAACACCAAGCAAGAATTCCAAACTCATCATGCAACTCCTTCGCTCTCTTCGGTAATTTCCGCCTGATCAGCAGGTTGCGGACCTTTACGAGCATATTTAATAAGAAGATAAATATCCAAAATACCAAGAGCAGTATAAACAACAATGAAACTCAACAAGGAAATCGCCACGCTAGAGGCAGGAACAGGTGAAACGGCATCGGATGTACGCATAAGCCCGTAAACGATCCAAGGCTGCCGTCCGAGTTCCGCTATGAGCCACCCTGCCATAATCGTGATATACGGTAAAGGAATGCCATACATCAAGGCTTTGCAAAGCAAAGGATTGCTTGCCAAATCTTCCCTCTTTTTCCAAGCGAAAAACGCCAGAAGAATGAAAAGACCGCCCATGGCGACCATGAACCTGAAAGATAAAAATGTTGCTAAAACCGGCGGATGGTCTTCTTCAGGAAAAGCGTTCAAGCCCTTCACTTCCGCATTGAAATCATTGAAAGCCAAGAAACTGAGCAAGCCCGGAATTTTTATCGCTTCAACGGCGTTTTTGTTATTTTCTTCATCAGGCCATACAAGCGCGAACATAGGAGTATTCGTTGCCGTTTCCCAATGGGATTCCATTGCCGCAAGCTTGGCAGGCTGATAAACCGCAACATTATTGCCTTGGTGATGACCAAAAAGAGCGACAAGCAAAGCAAGGACAAGGGTAAAAGGTGCTGCGAATTTTACGGAAGCCTTAAATAAATCAACTTCGTTTTTACGCAATAAATGCCATGCGGAAATACCGAGGACAAAGAAACCCGCCAACATCCAAGAGCTGGAAATCGTATGGAAATATTGCCCCCAAGCATAAGGGTTGGAAAGCACGGCTCCGAAATCCTCAAGTTCTGCCCTGCCGTTACGCATCACATAACCGACGGGATTATGCATGAAACCGTTTGCCAAAATAATCCACAATGCAGAAATATTGCTTGCAAAAGCAACAAGCCAAATAGCGGCGCAGTGCACTTTTTGGCTCACTTTTTCCCAGCCGAAAATCCATACTGCAACAAAAGTCGATTCCAAAAAGAAAGCGACAGTCGCTTCAATGGCGAGCAAGGAGCCAAAAATATCCCCGACAAAGGTACTGTATTTCGACCAGTTGGTACCAAACTGGAACTCTAACGTTATACCCGTCACAATACCGAGCACAAAATTAATGATAAAGAGTTTTCCCCAAAACTTCACCATTCTTTTGTACATTTCATCGCCTGTTTTCACATACGCTGTTTCCATGATGGCAAGCAAAACCGTTATGCCGAGAGTAAGGGGAACAAAAATAAAATGGAAAAACACAGCAACAGCAAATTGCAGCCTTGAAAGGAGAACTACATCCATAATGCCTCCGTAAAATAATATAAAAATCCCATATTCCTATCTTTACGATAAGAATACGGGATAATTTTATGCGTTCACTTTTTCTTTAAGAGCCAAACCAACTTTTTGTCCCAATTCAAAACAAGCTTTCAATTCAGCTTCGTTTGGTCCGAAATAAGCTTTTACCGGTTCCGCGACAACTTCAACCCCCATGGCGACAAGTTCATCATTAATCATTTTGGGAGATTCACCTGACCAGCCATAAGAGCCGAAAGCAGCCCCGACAAGGTTTTTAGGTTTCAGGCCTTTGACATTCGCAATTACGCCGAGCATATTCACGAGCGGCATGTTATTTCTTGTGGAAGAGCCTAAAATAAGGGCGGAAGAATCGGCAAGCTCATTCATAACCATTGAACAATGATTTTCCTGCGCGTCAATAATAGTGAACGGAACGCCCACGCTTTGCAGACCGTCACCGACAGCATAAGCCATTTTCTTGGTTGCACCCCACAAAGATTCAAAAGCGATGACAGCACGAAGTTTATACGGCTGCGTCGCCATTTCGACATAGGTGTCAAAAAGAAATTTAATATCGTCCTGCGTTCTGAAAATAAGCCCGTGATCCGGTGCGATAATATCGAACTGCAAGCCTAATTTGCCGATTCTTTCCACTGTTTTCAAAACCAATGGTGAATAAGGCAAAATAATATTGTAATAATAATCTTTCATCGCATGTGACAAAAGAGTACGGTCATATTCATCAACAAAGCGGCTGCTTGTCGCAACGTTTTGTCCGAACGCATCGTTTGAAAACAAGACCTTATCTTCCTCCAAATAAGAAACCATGCTGTCCGGCCAGTGCAGCATACGGGTTTCAAGGAAGGTAATGTTCCGTTTGCCGATATTCAGACGTTCACCGTCTTTTACGACCTGAATAGGCCAGCCTTCCGTATTGAATTGCGCTTTCATGGATTTTTCACCCATTGCGGAACAGAAAATCTTTTCAGGCCTGCAAACTTCAACAATGCGTTCAATACTGCCTGCGTGGTCTTTTTCCATATGGTTGCATACGATATAATCGATTTCTGCCGGATCCATGATTTCAGAAATACGTTTCAAAAGTTCATCGCAATATTCTTCATCAACAGTGTCAAAAAGAACGTTTTTTTGATCTTTCACAATATAGGCATTATAGGTCGAACCTTGCGGGGAACGGCTGTAACGGTGAAAATTACGCAAATTATAATCAACTGCGCCGACCCAGTAAATATCATCTTTCAATAAAACAGGTTTCATGCTATCCTCAAAAAAATTGTTTTTTAAAAAATAAGAGATTCAACAAAATTGAATCTCTTATTATTCATTATGCAGGGCTGAATTGGGATTTAGGTGCGCCGCAGATTGGGCAAACCCAACTGTCATCAATGTCTTTGAATGCGGTTCCCGGAGCTATGCCGTTGTCCGGATCGCCAAGAGCCGGGTCATATTCATAACCGCATACGTCACATACATACTTTTCCATATTTTTTCTCCATTTATGATATTACACAGATTTATAAAGACCGTGCAAATTACAATATTCGCGTGCGAAAACGTTTTTTGCTTCAAGACAAAATTCCGCAATAGGTTCGTCGCCTGGTTTCAAGAATTTTTTATAGCTTACGCCGTCGGCGATAAGTTCGATCCATTCAATGTAATGTTCTTCCGTCATGGCATGAAGAGAGGAACCGACAGTCACTTTGTAACCGTTGGCGGTTTTTTCAAGAACGGGAACATGCTTTTCTTTAGCGCCGTCGCTTGTGCCTTCAACCATATGTTTCATTTTTTCACCGCAGCACATGAGAGGGGCTTTGCCGGGATTAACAAACTCTACGATATTGCCACAGTGAACACACTTATAAACGTCATGCAATTGATTCATTTTTTTTCCTCCAATTGATATTAATAAATAATAATCATTATTAGTTAAAAAGTCAAGTTAAGCTTTATATGCTTTCTCATATTCCCGCCTGCTTCAGCGGATTTCCTTTAATCCGCCCATATACGGAACCAATACGTCAGGCACTTTGATAGAACCGTCTTCCTGCTGATAATTTTCCATAATAGCCACAAGTGAGCGGCCGGTAGGAAGTCCGGAACCGTTCAAAGTGTGCACAAATTCAGGTTTGCCGCCGCCCTTCGGTCTGAATTTGATATTGGCGCGGCGGGCTTGAAAATCCGTGCAGTTTGAGCAGGAAGAAATTTCCCTGTACGTGTTTTGAGAAGGCACCCAAACTTCAACATCATAGGTTTTTGCGGAACTAAAGCCCATATCTCCGGTGCAAAGGGTAATGGTTCTATAAGGAAGTTCCAAACGTTCAAGCAGAATTTCCGCAAAACGGCGCATTTTTTCAAGGTCTTCCCATGATTTTTCAGGATGGGAAAAATGCACCATTTCAACTTTCGTGAATTGGTGCTGGCGGATAAGACCGCGGGTGTCCTTGCCGTAAGCCCCGGCTTCCGAACGGAAACAAGAACTTGCGGCGGTATACCAGATAGGAAGCATGTCTTCCTCAAGCACTTCCCCCGCATGCAGATTGGTCAAAGGAACTTCTGCTGTGGGAATAAGAAAATGTTCCCAACCTTGAATTTTGAATAAATCTTCCTCGAATTTCGGAAGCTGCCCTGTTCCTCTCATGCTGTTTCTTGTTACAAGCAAAGGAACATTGACTTCCGTATGCCCGAATTCCAACGTTTGCGTATCAACATAAAAATTCATGATAGCCCTTTCCAAACGTGCCAATTTGCCGATGGAAACGGCGAATCTAGCCCCGGAAAGTTTTGAAGCCCTTTCAAAATCAAGTCCCAAAGGAGCACCCAAGTCCACATGGTCCTTTATCGGAAAATTAAATTTTGCCGGTTCGCCGAAACGACGGACTTCCACATTATCATTTTCATCTTTGCCGTAAGGCACGGAAGAATCCGGAATATTCGGAACACAAAGCATGTATTCTTCCTGTTCCGCTTTAATAGCTTCTGCTTCTGCGTCCAATTCTTTGATTTTATCGGACAATTTGCCAAGTTCCGCCATAAGGGCGCTTGCGTCTTCACCGGCTTTCTTCAGTTTTGCTACTTGTGCGGATTCGCTGTTACGTTTGCTTTTCAGCGTTTCAA
>DONZ01000205.1 GCA_003512875.1 Desulfovibrio sp.
CGACAAATCCGCCGCGGAAAAAAGGAATATGGGCATGATAAAAAATGACAGCCAAAACGGCTATCGCCCTCAGTACGTCTATATCCGCCCTGTATTCTTTCGCTTGCATACGTTCTCCAACATTATCGCCTGTGCCGATAAAGTATAGCATATACCCCTAAAAGTAAACCGCAAAATCAAGAAGTTTTCTAGACTTTTTTGTGTGTTAAAATCGCCACACTTTTACAGCGGAAAAGGCATTGTGGCAAAAAAAACACAATGCGGAGATCTGCCAATTTTCCTCTAATATACTGATAACTATGACATAATACAAACATATCTTTATGGTATGAAACTTGCAAAATAGTTATACAAATGAGTAATTCCAGACAAAAGGATTTCATATGCTTCAACAAACATTAATGCACGCAATCAATTACACAGGTATCGGGCTTCATTCCGGAAAAGACGTGGAAATGAAACTCCTTCCTGCGAAAATTGACGCCGGCATTAGTTTCCATATACATACTAAAAAAGATGTTTCCGTAATCAAAGCAGACCCCTTCGCGGTCACAACCACGGAACTCGCCACAAGCCTCGGCAATGAAAAAGTCCATGTTTCCACGGTGGAACATTTGCTTGCCGCTCTTTTCGCCCTTGGCATAGACAATGCGGAATGCCACGTTTACGGAAAGGAAATCCCCATTATGGACGGTTCCGCCCTGCCTATCACAAACCTTATCAAAAAAGCCGGCATACGCTCCCAATACGCTTTGCGCAAAGTTGCGAAAATCACCCGTCCTTATCTTTTCGAGGCGAACGGAAAAACAATCAACGCCCGCCCTTACGACGGGTTTTATGTCGACTACACCATTGATTTTCCCCATAAAGCAATCGGCGTCCAGCGCTTAGCCCTTGAAATCACCCCTGAAACCTTCGACGAAGTCGCGTCCGCCAGAACATTCGGCTTTATGAAAGAAGTGGAATACCTGCACAGCAAAAATCTGGCTTTGGGCGGTTCCCTCGCCAACGCCATCGTTATCGGCGACGAAGGCGTCGTCAACCCCGAAGGACTGCGTTTTGCCGATGAATTTGTCCGCCATAAGATACTGGACTTTATCGGCGATATGGCGATGTTCGGCATGCCTTTGCAGGGCGCTTTCGAGGTGCGCTGCTCCGGACATCAGCATAACAACGCCTTTTTACGGGAAATGTACACCCATAAGGACCAATATCTCCGTTTTGAAGAACTTATCCCGGAACAACGAAAAGCGGATATTCCCTACTTGGGCTTAGGCACGGCAATGGCATAAGCCTTTCATGGCTGACGCTTGCCCCCCCTCCCCAAAAATCCCCTATGAGAAGACCGGCAACGCCGCCGATATACGGCTCTATGCTTAACATCATGGACGCGGAAGCAAAGTTTTTTTAATCGGGCGATAGTTTCTTCTGCGCACTCCAAGCCGAAAAAAAAACGGTTGAGCCGTCCGCTTGGCAATGCCGCGCGTCAAGTTCAGCCGTCTTATCTTTCCTGATAAAAAACCGCTTCGTTCCGATTTGGGAATGTTTCTGTTTCCTGAAAAAGTAAAGAGCAACGATTGGCTGCGAAGTGTTTTTCCTCTTCCCCAAAAAAACAGAAAGCTACGATTGAATGGCGGAAATAATCGCAAGGGTCTGATTGAAAGCGATAAAAAGCCACAAAATGAAAATCGGAGCGAGGGCTAAAAACGTTCTTTGCCATGTCAGACGCAAAGCGTACTTCACCCCGATAAAGATATTGTAAATAAACCACACAAGACCGACAACGCCGCCGATATACGGCACTATGCTCAAAATCATGGGCGCTGAGGCATAGGCGATAATGCGCAATGTCAGCGGAAAATCCGCCTTTTCCGGATTTGTGATGCGGATGGCGAGATAAATGAAAGCCGTATAGACAAGCAGCTGCAATATCATGATGAAAGGCGTGCTGATAATGAGCATGGGCAGGCTTTGCCCTGAAATCAGATTTTCCATGAGAGCCTGTTTTTGCGGGTCCATGTCGGCGGTTTTAATGATTTCCAGCACGTTAGGAGAAAGGAAATACGCCACAAGAGCCTGAAACACCCCGATAAGGGCGTAAAAACTTGCGGGACGCAAGGAAGAAACACGGCTGTGAATGGTGGAAAAAAACTCCCTGCCCCTGAACATGACCCGTGAAACGGTTTGCACCAAAGCCCCTAAAATTCCATACCGTTCCGGATGTTCCCAAGGCACATCGTCCGTCATCATCACATATTGCTGGGTCCGTTTTTTCGCCGCCTGCTCATAAGCCTGAAACTGCGGTTCCTGCAAAGGGTTTTCCGAATTTTTAAGCTTATGGGGCATGTCCTCTTCCGTAAGCGGAACCGGATCTTCGCCGTTTGCGCCGTTTGTAACGGAAGAGGCGGGCTTTGCCGGAGCGGCGCCTGAAGCCGCGGTCACATCTTCCGCTTCATCCGTCATGTTTTCCTGATTGGGATTTTGCGTTTCATTATCCGC
Organism: Desulfovibrio sp.; assembly: GCA_003512875.1. Taxonomy (GTDB): domain Bacteria; phylum Desulfobacterota; class Desulfovibrionia; order Desulfovibrionales; family Desulfovibrionaceae; genus Taurinivorans; species Taurinivorans muris. Next base: position 2,500 of record DONZ01000205.1, read on the forward strand.
AGGCGAACCCGCCGGAGCGGCATTTAACGTTTCCTGCGCATTTCCGGCTTCCGTGCGGTTCACGTCCTGTTCGCTTTCAAGGCAAATATCGGAAAGAAACGCTCCTGTTTCCGGGTCGCGGAAGCGGAATTTGTTTTGACACTTGGGACAAGTGGCAAGCGTTGCGGATTCCGGAATTTGTTTTTCATCCACATGACGTTTGAAATGACATTCGGGACAAGAGATAAGCATATCGCCCTCATACGTTATAAAGCTGACAAATAGGGATTGTCAGTTAAAAGGTATTGCTGAACATAGTCTTTCACCCCCTCTTCCAAAGAGGTGAAAGCATAAGGGTAACGGTAAGCGGAAAGCCAGCCCATATCCGCCTGAGTGAAATATTGGTACTTGCCGCGCAATTGTTCGGGCATGGGAACATATTTCACCCGCAAGGGTTTTTCCATTGCGGCGAAAACCGCATTGGCGAGACTGTTCCATGTGCGCGCCTGCCCTGTGCCCACGTTAAAAATTCCGCCGTGCCGATTCTCCAAAAACCAAAGAATCACGTTTGCGCAGTCTTTGATATAGACGAAATCGCGCTGCTGCCCGCCGTGCGGATACTGCGGATTGTCAGAACTGAACAGCTGCAGGTATCCTTTTTCATTGATGGCTTCAAAGGCTTTGCACGCAACGCTCCGCATATTGTCCTTATGGTATTCGTTAGGGCCGTAAACATTGAAAAATTTCAAATTGGCGACATTGTCAAGGCAATTGTTTTTGATACACCATAAATCGAACAAGTGCTTGGAATACCCGTACATATTGAGAGGTCTGAGCTTTTTGACCGTTTCCAAATCAGTGGAAAAGCCGAGCTCGCCGCCGCCATAGGTTGCTGCGCTGCTGGCATTGACCATATGCACGCCGTTCCTTCGGGCGAAAAGAAAAACTTCGCGCGTGTAATGGAAATTGTTGCGCATGAGGAAGTCCGCATCTTTTTCGGTGGTTGAGGAACAAGCCCCCATATGCACGATGCCCTGCACGTTCTTTATCGCGTCAGCCTTGATTTTTTGCAAAAATTCGTCCCGGTGCATATAATCGGCATATCTGAGACAGACGAGATTTTTCCATTTTTCGCTGCTTGCCAAATTATCAACAATTAAAATATCTTCGACGCCCTTTCGGTTCAAAGCCCAAACAGCGGCGCTGCCGATCATTCCCGCTCCACCTGTCACTATATACATAACAACTTCCTAATCCGGCATTTTTACAATATTGAAACCGTTTTCAACCGGTCTTGCCTCAAGCTTGAACATGATCATGGTTTGCAGCAAAGGACGCCCGAAAAGAAAAGGCAAAGCCTCTTCCGGC
>DONZ01000173.1 GCA_003512875.1 Desulfovibrio sp.
CACAGCCTTTTGCACCCAGTCTTTCGTTTCAATGGGCTCCACAAATGTTGGCAAATTAAACAACTTCACAGCTTCGCTTGCCAAATCGCACCAACTCGCCTGTCCGCTGTTCACGGCATGAAAAAGACCGACACCATGATTTTTCATAATAAGAAAACTCATTTCAGCCAAGTCCCTCGTATAGGTCGGAGAACCGAATTGATCGGCGACAACGCGCAGCGCGTCCCGTTCCTGAGCGAACTTTAAAATCGTGCTTACAAAATTTTTGCGCCCCTCTCCGAAAAGCCACGCTGTACGCAAAACCGCACAGCTATCAAGCTTTGATAGCGCCTGCTCGCCTGCCAATTTGGTCGCTCCGTATACGGATAACGGTTCCGTGCTGTCTTTTTCCGTATAAGGAAGATTTCTTTGCCTGCCGCTGAAGACAAAATCCGTGCTGTAATGGATTAAATAAACAGGCAAATCTTTCAAAATGACCGCAAGCATTTCCGGCAGACGTTTATTGACTGTCACGGCATTTTGTTCATCGTCTTCCGCATTGTCGACAGCGGTATAGGCAACAGCATTAAAAATACAGTGCGGATTAACCTGACGGATTTTTTCTTTTAAAAATTCAAAATCCGTCATATCGCCGTCTTCGCGTCCAAGCGTGGCGACGTCATAGCCTTGGGCTAGCCCGGTTTTGACAAGGGCTTGTCCAAGCATTCCTGTTTTTCCGCCCAAAACAAGAATCTTTTTTTCTTCCATACTCATAAAAAACCTATATCAACCGTTGCGATTATTTCTTTTCAGGGAAAAGATACGCATATTTCATTGCGACAGTATCCGTCTTTTCCACAATTTTAGCAGCTAAGTCATTGACATCATCACCGGAAACAACACCGACTTCCATGGAAAGATAATGCCGCAAGGTTGCGTCGCTCAACGAAAAAAGCCACACAACGGAATAAGCGCTTCCGATTTGAGGGCGTGTTTCAAATTCCGGTGCAGATGAAATAAGCACTCTGAACTTGGGAACATCATTTCCTTCAAGATGAAATAAGTTACTGGAATTATATAGTTCTTTCAATCTTGTCGCAAGACGTGAGCCAATACTGTCTATTCCCTCGAATTCAACCATGACAGGACTGAGCCGCTGGCTGATTTTTTGCGGGGTATTCGGCATGGATTCCGCCGCAAGAGCATAATTTTGCACGCCGACCAAAGAAAAACACAAGCAAAAGCCTGCAAGAATTTTTCCGACTTTCATAACAATACCTCATAGAAAGCTGCTAAAATCATAAATATTTAAAAATTATACCTGCTATCAAAAAAATTAGCAAGCTGTCTTTTTTCCCAAAATTTCTTATTCCAAGCCGTTTTCCAAAACAATACCCGTAAAAACGAAGAACTTTGCTTCGCTTTTTTGCCATGCGTTTTTGGAAAGCCCCGCTTTCAAAGCCAAAAACTCCAATGTCTGCGTTTTATCCCAGCCCTGTTCCGCCGGAACCTGTGGAAGAAAAACAGCCCGGCGTCCCGAACATTCAAAAAGAATACCATGGGTGCCAAGTTCAATATCTTCAATTTTTTCACAAGGTTCAAAAGGAGTCAGCACGGTTATTTCATAATCGATGAAAGGCAGTTCCTTCTTTTCAACAGGCAAAAACCGCGTATCGTGAAAAGCGGCGGAATATGCCATGCGTGCAACGGTTTCCCAAAGCGGATATATTCCCTCCATATGCCCTATGCAGCCGCGCAATTCTTTTTCACTCCCATTCTTAATATAATATGTTACGAAAGCCCCGCATTTTTCTGCCAATTTCGGGTCAGGCACAGCAGAAAACGACAATTCTTCAAGCTTTTTGCCCGCCCCGACGCAAGAAGTCAAAACCAACCTGACAATATCCAATAAATAGTTTTTTTCCTGTTTTGAAAATTCCATACCATACCTGCCAAATGCCGTATACAAAAAAAAAGGCGATTTCTCGCCCTTTCGCTATGCTATTTCAAGAGGAGGATAAATCAGCGCATTCATGCCGATATCCCCGCTTTTCACTTCCACGATTTTCGCCTGCTGCTTCCCTATTCCTTTAACATGCACGGTATGCCCGATAATTTCCAAGCGGTCCTCGGCGAGCCACTGCAAAGCCTGCACATAAACCTTATGCTCCAAGCAATGTATCCTGTTTTGCAGCGTTTGTTCGCTGTCATCCTGCAGACAGGGAGTAACCGCCTGAATGATAACGGGACCCGCGTCCATTTCTTCGCTGACGAAATGCACGGTGCAGCCGGAAAATTTCACCCCGTACCGCACAGCGTCCCTTGCCCCGTGCACCCCCGGAAATGAAGGCAAAATAGCGGGATGGATATTGATGACACGCTCCGGAAAGCTTGCCAGAAAAAACGGCGTAACCATACGCATATATCCTGCCAAAACAACACAATCCGCCCCGTGCTCCTTGATAATTTCCACAACTTTTTCATCATATTCTTCACGGCTGGAAAAAAGCGTGTGGTCGACAGCACAATGGGGCAGCCCGAAATTTTCAGCCCGTTCAAGCACTTTTGCATCCGGTCTGTTTGAAAGCACAATACAGATTTCAGCGCCAAGCTTTTTCTGCCGAACCGCCTCGAAAATCACTTGTGCGTTCGTACCGCTGCCGGAAGCGAGAATAGCAATTTTCAAACTCATATTTTTTCCTATTTCGCAATTTTCAAAAGCGATTGGTAATAGGGTGACTGCATGTCCGTTTCCTTTGAAAAATAAACGGTAATATCGGCAAGCAAAGCGGGAATGGTATAATCCTTAGGCTCTATATCCGCTTTAAAGCCAAATTCTTCCAAAGTTTTTGTCGTAATCGGACCGATGGAGGCAAAGCGCACCCTGCCTGCTTTTTTCAGCACGTCTTGAGGTATGCTTTCCATGAAATTCCGTACCGTGGAAGAAGAAGCGAACGTGATACAGTCGATACGGTCCTCTTCAAGCGCCTGCACAAGCTCTTCCTTACGGGCATGAGCTTTGACTGTTCTGTATACCGGAACGACAGTCACCTTGGCGCCGGCATTCGCCAATACTTTCGGCAAAACTTCACGGGATTCCAAAGCGCGGGGAATAAGGATTTCCTTATCCTGAACCGCAAATTTGCAAAGTCCCTCCGCCACGGATTCGGCAACAAAGGTTTCAGGAACAAAATCCGGAATTATTCCCAGTTTTTCCACTTCCTTCCGGGTAACCGGACCAATGGAGGCGATTTTAGCATGAGCCAGCGCGCGGCTATCCAAGCCCTTTTCACGCAAACGCCGTGCAAAATGCCGTACCCCGTTTACGGAGGTGAAAATAATCCATGAAAATTCCGCTATCCTGTCAAGAGCCGCATCCAAAAGCGAATAATCTTCCATTTTTTCAATGCTGATTGTCGGATATTGTATGACGTTCGCCCCTAAAGCCATGAGCATGGTGACCATTTCACTGGCTTGTTCCCGTGAACGGGTCACCACAACGCTTTTGCCGAACAAAGGGCGTTTTTCATTCCAATTGAGCTTGTCACGCAAAGACACAACATTCCCGACAACAATGACGGAAGGGTTTTTAAATCCTTCACGCACGGCAGCGTCAGGCAAATCCGCCAACGTTGAATTTAACGATTTCTGCGTAGGCATGGTTCCCCAATGCACAAGGGCCGCGGGAGTTTGAGGGTCCATTCCCGCATGTATCAAATTTTTTGAAATATCAGGCAAATTTTTCATGCCCATTACAAAAACAAGGGTTGACGCACCCTTTGCAAGAGCTTCCCAGTTATGCACGGAATCCGGCTTTGCAGGGTCTTCATGCCCGGTTATAATGGTTACGGAAGAAGCGGCTGTCCTG
>DONZ01000190.1 GCA_003512875.1 Desulfovibrio sp.
TCCGCCAGCTTCAGGCGCAAGTTTCCAATGTACAGCCCGCTCAGGCGGACAGTTGGTCACAAATTCAAGCCTTGCACAGGGAAATGGCGGCGCTCCGCGGTTCGCTCGACAACCTGCAAAACAGCACGGCACATTTGGGCGGAACAGCTCAGCTTGGCAATATTATCGCACGCCATGACAGAGCCTTGCGTTTGATTGAAACACAGCTCGCCATGGATTTGCAGCTGGACAGCCCGGCGGACATGCAAAGTCAAACCTCCGTGCCGACTGAAAGCAATAACACGGCAATGATCACGACACCAAGTCCGTCAACCCAAACCCAACAAAACACAGCCGCCGCGCAGCCCAATGCCCCCGCAAAGAACGCAGATACAGCGCAGGCTCTCTATGATAACGGTATCAACAGCTTCAATAGCCGTGATTATCAAAAGGGACTGAACGCGTTTAAAGATTTCACCACTGTTTATCCTGATCATAAACTCGTTTCCAATGCGTGGTTTTGGCAAGGGGAATGCCAATATCAACTGAAAAACTATGCCGGGGCGGCGCTTGCTTACGAAAAAGTCATTTCCCAATTTCCCAACAGCAGCAAGGCTCCTGCCTGTTATTTGAAACAGGCGATGAGTTTTATGGAATTAAAGAAAAACGATGCCGCCAAACAACGCCTCAATGAGCTTATCACCATTTATCCGAAAGCTGCGGAAGCGAAACGGGCACAAACAATTTTAAAAAACCTGTAAGGACGAATTAAGGACTGATCATGGGCTACAACATTCATCTCCGCTTTCCTGAAAATATCAGCACGGAACCTATCGTTTGCAATTTAACCCGAAAATTCGATTTGGATTTCAATATTTCCAAAGCCCAAATTTCCAGCAGCCGCGAAAGCTATTTGATTTTGGAGCTTCTTTGCTCAAAAGAGCAGGCGAACCAAGCAAAAAAATACCTTGAAGAGCAGGGCATTCATGTTTCGGACCTAGCCCAAAGCATTATCCGTGACGAAAAAATATGCATTGAATGCGGAGCCTGTACGGCAATTTGCCCCACCGCCGCTTTATACATGGATAAAAACCGCCATTTGGCGTTTGATGTGGACAAATGCGTCGTCTGCACACGCTGTATAAAACTTTGCCCTGTCAATGCCATTAAAGCCGATATCGGCTCTGTAAACGAATAGGAAAAACTATGAGCGATTTAAAAAAAATGTACAGCCAAATCGTGGCTGACGAATTTCCCGAAACATTAAAAATTTCCTTAGGCGAACATGAAATTTGCTACAAAAAACGCACATGGGATATGGACGGAGAAATTCGGGGGCTTCGTTACGGCGAAAATCCGGACCAACCGGCAGCCCTTTACGCAATGGAAAGCGGAGAGCTTGCGCTGGGCAATAAAAAATGGCGTTCAGCAAAAAGCGGCATTTCTTCAATGCTTACGGAAAAACAAATGATTCAGGCAGGGAAACACCCCGGAAAAACCAATCTTACCGATGTGGACAATGCCGCCAATATCTTGCAATACCTCACAAAAAAACCGGCAGCCACTATTTTAAAGCATAACAACCCTTGCGGAACGGCATGGCAAAGCAGCCTTGAAGAAGCGATGCACAAAGCATTCTGGGCGGACAGAATAGCCGCTTTCGGCGGCGCTGTCGTTGTCAACCGCGCTTTGGACAAAGCGACGGCAGAACTTATTTCTTCCCAATATTTTGAAGTGGTCGCCGCTCCAAGCTTTGAAGAAGGCGCCGTGGATATTTTAAAAGCCCGTAAAAATCTGCGCATTATGGAATTGCCGCAGCTTGGACGCCTTGAAGAATACTGCGGTATTCCTTTTCTCGATATTAAAAGCCTGATGGACGGAGGCTTGATTTTACAGCAATCGTTTGTCAACCGTATCCGCACCGCCCAAGATTTCATTCCCGCAACCGCCATGGATAAAGAAGGCAAATCCTATGCGACCAGAACGGCAAGCCCCGAAGAAGTGGAAGATTTGCTTTTTGCTTGGGCGGTTGAAGCGGGGGTCACTTCCAACTCCGTTATTTTTGTAAAAGACGGAACAACAGTCGGTATCGGCACCGGCGAACAGGACAGAGTCGGCTGTGTGGAACTTACCGTGCATAAAGCCTATACGAAATTTGCCGATTCCATTATTTACCACCGTCACCAAAAATCTCTTTACGAATGGCAGCTCTTAGCCCTGAAGGACAAAAAAGCCAAAGAAGAACTCGACGAGGTAATGGCGGAAACCGCTGAAAAAAAAGGCGGACTCATCGGCACCCGCATGGTTTCTGACGGATTTTTCCCGTTCCGTGACGGAGTCGATACGGCTGCCGCCCAAGGCATAAGCGCCATTGCGCAGCCCGGAGGCTCTTTGCGTGATTTTGAAGTGATTGAAGCCTGCAACGAAAAAAACATCGCCATGCTCTTTACCGGCCAGCGTTCTTTCAAACACTGATAAAACAGAAAAGGCGGTTTCCCGCCTTTTGAACAAGGAAACATATGTCCATCAAAGTCGGATTGCTTGTTGAATTTATGCAGGACAACACCCCCACGCTCGGCTATGTGTTAGATGAGCAGGGAGGAAAAATCCGTTTACTGCTTGCCAACAGACGTGAAATAAATTTAACGCAATCCCGCCTTTTGCCATGGATTGGTCCAATCATTCAAGCCACAGCCAAAGAGGATATTGTTTCCGGCTTAATCGCGCATAAGGAACTTCGGCAAAAAACCAAAGAAAATATCGACATCACCGAACTTTGGAAAATGACACAAGGCGAAGTGACGGAAGAAAGTGCGGATTTTTTTGCAGGTCTCATGGAAAACAATATCAATCCCGATATTGTGGCGGGATATGCCCACGCCCTTTTAGAATGCAAAAATTACTTTAAATTCCAAAACCCGTTTTTTGAAGTTTACAGCCAAGAAACAGCCGAAGCGAAACTGCTTGCCGAAAAACAGCAAAAAGAAAAAACAGTGCTTATTTCCGGAGGGGCTGACTGGTTTAAACACCTTTGGGATTTATATTGCAAACATCAGCATGTCACGGATAAGGACAAGGCGAAAGAACCGCCCGAACCGGTCGCTGCCACGCTGAAAGGGCTTTTGCTCAAGCATATGGCGGAAACGGAAAGCCATGAAGAAAACCTTTTGTGGAAACAAGTTACCAAACAAATTCCCGATGAAACCTATCTCGCCTATTATCTTGCCGTAACATGGGAGCTTGTTCCGGAGCATTATAATTTTTGGCTGAGCAAAATCGATTATGACGAAACCGATAACTTCGCTCTTCCCTTTGCCGATGAACTCGCCGCAATTCAGGAACTTGCGAAAACGCTTTCAGAAAAGGAAAATTTCAATCCTTTGCCCTTGCCTCGGGAACAAAGCCGATATAAAAACGCCCTGCACTGTTCTCTGGACAAAAAGCAGGAACTTTGCGGTATTTTTTCTTCAATAGCGCAAAAGGAATTTATCAGTATCGACAGCGCAAGCACAAAAGACATTGACGATGCGTTTTCTTTTGAAGAACATGCGGACCAAACAAAAGAAATCCATATCAGTCTCGCCTGCCCAGCTTTTTTCTGGCAGTTTCAAAGCGATTTTGATAAAATCATTGCAAAACGCTGTACAAGCATTTATCTTCCCGAAAAAAATCTGCACATGCTCCCTGAGGAACTCTCCACCAATTCCTTTAGTCTGGTTGAAAATCAAATCAAGCCCTCCATGCTGATTAAGGCTGTTTTCAATGCCGAAAACGAACTTATCGACTGCGGCATTTCTTTTTCCCGTGTGCACGTTTGCGATAACCTGCAATATTCTGCCTGCGAAGCCGTGTTGTCTGAAACTCTTTCCCAAATAGAAGAAGCAAAGGAAACAGTGCGGCAGTCTTCCTGCCATTATCCTGTGAACGAAGAACGGTATGCTCCCGATGAAAACGCTCTTGCTAAAGCGCGAAAATACAGCGCCCTGCTTGAAAAAGCCTATCTTTTTGCAGAAGCGCATTTGCAAAAACGTATTGAAAACGGGGCTGTCATCATCGAACGCGACGAATACGATTTATACCTTGAAGGAACCGGCAGCAAAACGCAGGTTCATCTGGAACCGATGCCACAAAGCCCCAAGGCGCAGCTTATTGTTTCCGAACTCATGGTCATCGCCAATTCCATTGCCGCCGATTTTGCGGTTTCCCATGAAATTCCGTTGTTTTTCAGGACACAGCACATCGGTATTCCAAAAGAAATGGCAGGAATTTGGAAAAAGCCAGAAGAGATAGCCAAAATCGCCCGTCTGCTCAGCCCAGCCCTCACTGAAATCGAGGCGAAACCCCATACTGGCTTAGGATTGAAAGCATACAGTCCTGTCACTTCTCCCCTGCGCCGTTATGCCGATTTGGTGAATCAGGCGCAAATCATGCATTTCACCTTTTTCCAAGAACCTCTTTTCAATAAAGAAGAAATGGAAAACATGCTTATGAATTTCAATATTCATAACGGGCTTGCAAGTCAGGTCCAACGCAGCAGACCCCGTTATTGGCGTTTTGTATTCATACAGCAAGAGGCAAAGCGCCAAGGTGAAAATTGCTCTTTCCATGGCATTATTTCTGATGAAAATGATATGTATGTGACCGTAAGCCTGACGCGTGAACAAATTCTTGTGCGCGCGAAAAGACAGCTTTTCGGGGATAAAGCACTGCTTGGGCAAGAGGTGCTTGTGCGGCTTGGAAAAATCAATCCGCTTCTTTTTGAAGCAAGTATCATGAATGTACAGGAATTGTGATATTCGTATTGAAATGAAGACAATCCGCTAAACGGGCAGATTTTCTCCTGCCCTATATGACAGCGCTTTGCATGTCAAAATACGAATGCGTCCGCCCAATGCATTTTATCCGCAAACCGCTTCCAGCTGAAAATAGTTTGTCTTTGCCTGCATATCCCCAGCTTCCGCAAACAGACCGTACTATTTGGGCGAATACTCTCCTGTATCCATTTCGTTGATTTTACCTATGCGCTTTTATTACTTCCGTTATTTCGGTTTACCGTATCACCCCAATAGGGTCTGCGCAAAAAAACCTGTTTCCGTATTGATATTTTTTAAATTTCCATGCTTATCAACTACCCATGGATACGGATACGTTAACCTTAGACTGTTTTTATCCTTTTTGTCCGCAAAAACACCCGAGATTTTTTCCGCGGTATTCTTAATGAAGGAAGCGCCGACTGCCACCCTTTGGTTTTGACTGACAAAAATACCAAAGAAGAACAATCTTGTTCGAAATTTTTTCATTCCGCCTGCACGGAGCATTTCCGCATGATATTCATAATGGTATGTGATGTTAAAGGTGTATAGGAAATTATTATAACGTGTTGTAAAGGAGCGCAGTGGACGAAGGTTCTTGCTTCAGCTGTCAGCAAACTTGCAAGCTTTACGGACAGCGGCAGCAGAGATAAAAGTTTTTACCCCGCATAAAAAATTCCCCATGTCAAATGGAAATGCCCCGCAGGTATATTTTTGTGCTGAAGTGACAAAAAAGAGCCGGTTATTTGAATACACGGCTCTTTTCATATACGGTTTTATGCCGTATTATATCATGTCCACCAATTGCAGGCAAAGCTCCGCTTTGTTCAGACTGTATAAATGAATGCCTTTCGCGCCGCTGTCCAAAAGAATACGGATTTGGTCGACAGCGTATTTCAAGCCGAGTTCTTTCACTTTCTCGTTGCCCCCTTCGTCATAGGCTTTTTCCAAAGCCAAAAAGAATTTCCCCGGAATATTCGCACCGCATAAGGAAAGCGTATGCTTAATCGAAGCAAGGCTTTGAATGGGAAGAATGCCCGGAATAATCGGACAATCCGCAATTCCTTCTTTTTTCAGACGTTCCTGCAAATCAAGGTATTCACGGCTATCAAAAAAAAGCTGCGTAATACCGAAATTCGCCCCTTTGCGTATTTTTTCAACTAAAAATTTTCTGTCTTCTGAAAATGTTTTCGATTCCGGGTGCGGAGCAGGATAAGCGGCAACGGCGACATCAAAATCCTTATGCTGTTCTCTTACGTACCCGACCAAATCGGAAGCGAATTTGAAATCATGGCTCATGAGCGATTCATCGACAAGCCCTTCCGCATTTTTAGGCTTATCTCCGCGCAGCGCCAAAATATTTTCAATATTCGCGTGGCGGAGTTCACTTAAATATTCATCAATCTTTGCTTTATCGGAACGTACGCATGTGCAGTGCGCCATACACTCAATACCGTGATTGTTTTTAATGGCGCTTGCGATTTCAACGGTATTATCTTGCCCCGAACCTCCTGCACCGCAGGTAACAGAAGCAAATAACGGATTGATTGCTTTTATCTTTTCCACAACCTGAAAAAAATCATTCCATTTTTCCTTTTCTTTAGGCGGAAAAAATTCAACGGAAAAAAACGGCTTCTCTTGCTTTTTTATCAATTCTCCAATATGCATAACCTGCTCCTTTCATCATATGCGATATAATATATAAGGATATCTTGATATTGTCAATTTAAATTAAAAAAAAGCCCTGCCGAAGCAGGACTTTTTAAAATACGGAAGACTATGCCATATGGGCGCGTATTTCTTTAGCCTTTGCAATAGCGGCTTTTCTTGCCAAACTCTTAACAAAGCTTATCAGGAGAAGTATCAATAAAACAGCTTGCGTAAAGAAGAAGAAATACCATTGCAAACGGCGTTCGTTCCCAGCGGGTTTCGCCTTATTCAGCCAACTGTCCGCAATGCTTTTCCGTTCTTCGGGAGTGATTTGCGCAAGAGCCTTGTCCATAATTGAAAACAATTCCGGCAAATCAGTGCGCACGGCAACGCTGTGCCCGAATTCAGACGGAATTTGTCCGACAGTGTGCAGCTGATAAATACCGGCGACCTGAATTTTTTCATTCAGGTTAAATTCATAGTCAATCACGGCATCAGCTTCGCCGTTTGTGACCATCTGCATGGCGCTGATCGTATCGCGAGCCGGAACAAGAACAATATCGGGATAATTTGCGGCGACATAGTCATCCCAGTAATAATTCTTCACAACAGCGAGCTTTTTGCCTTTCAGATCGTCCAAAGTCAGATTGCTCGCGGTATTTGTCCGAGGCACCATGATCATGCCGGGCAAATTCACATACGGTTCGGCAAACGACAAATACTCTTCACGGCGTTCGGTTTTCGCAAGCGCCATAAAAAGGTCAATACGTTTCAATTGGGCAAGTTCTTCAACCGTCGCCCAGTCTTGCTGACGCTGCACAGCAAAATCCATTCCTGTCATGGAAGAAAGCAAACGCAGATAATCGCCGCCGATACCGGTGTATTGCCCACGTTCGTTAAAGGTTTCCAAAGGATAGAAGTTCGCGTCAACCCCAACCTGAATCACTTTGTTTTGCGCAAGCCAAGCAAGCTCCTGTTCTGAAAGCTCATCAACAATAGTTTTCTTATTTTCAAGAATACTTTGCACAACATCGGCTTGTTCCTGCTGCAGCGCTTGAGGATAAAAACTTTGCACGCCAAGATAAACTTCGACGCAAAGTATTATCAAACCGAGAATAACTGTACCTAAAACACGCATAGTTTCACCGATTATCCTATTTCAAATCACTTTCTTCAATCATATTGATAAAGGTAGGAACAACATATTTGCTGCCGATAATATTCTTTTCTAAACTCTTGTGCACGGAACCGTAATTAAGCACGAACTGCGCAATGCTTTCCTGCCATGCCTGAACCTTGCTCACGCCATTTTCGCCGACTGCGAACAATTCTTTTTGTTTAGCCAAATTAAAGAGCTTGAAGACGTTGAAATTCAAATCAAGCATGGTTTCAGAATAATCAAGTCCGAAAACGTCTTTGTAATATGTCTGCATTTCTTTCACGACATCGGCACGGGGAGCGTTCAAAAGCCAATGAATGCCGCGCATATAGATTGCCAGGAAATTTTTTGTGATTTCAGGATACTGTTCCGCATAGGCTTTGTTTACAACAATGAAAATCGGCAAACGCGCGTTGACATCATAAGCCGTGCTTGCCGTCACATAGCCTTTTCCGCTTGCCATGAACGTATATGGAGCCCAAAAAACAGCTGCATCGGCTTTCGCATGCTCAAAGCTCAGCAGTCCGAGCGCTTGGTCGATAAATTTGACATCGACTTCCCTCGGGCTTACGCCAAGAACTTCGAGATATTTAATCAACGTGTAATGGGAGGAACTGAGAGGGGTGACGATGAATGATTTTCTGCGGATATCCACGGCAGAACCGTATACGTTGGGATAAGAGCTTGCCACACCTTTCTTGTTCAAAATAGGGCTTCCGGGACGAACCATGACAGCATTGGCATCTGATTCATCATTGGCAAGGGCGATAACGAGCATATTGCCGTCTTTAGCGCCTCTCAAGGTAGGAATGGCGCCAAGACCGCCGATCGCCCAGTTGTTCACAGAAAAATCTTCCAATGCTTCATTGCCGGAACCATAAACAGTCGTAATGATGTTCATGCCTTTTTCTTTATCCCAGCCTTGTTTTTTGGCGAGCCAAACCGGGAAAGATTCCTGTCCTGTGACCCAAGCGGTTTTCACATCGACCAAATTGTCTTTTTGGGCGCTTTTTTTAGCAAATGCAGGCATAGTCAAACCTAAAACACATACAGCGACAACAACTGTTTTCAACCAAAATCTTATTCTCATAATAACCTCTTTTATGTATGAAACTAATTTGAATACACTTCTTCTTTCGCCCGTTCTTCATCTTCATCGATATCAAACAAAACATGATAGTCAGACTTGCCGAAAAGCAAATAACGCAAACGGGAATGAGGAGTTGCAGAAAGTTCGGCATGCTTCGTGGAATAAAACAGGCCGCCCAAAATAACCCATGAGAAAAGGCAGCACCAGGAAGGAATGCCGATACTTGCGGGAGAACTTGGATAAATAAGCAAAATAAAACAGATAATGGAAGTCATACAGCCAATGACCGCTAAGATTTTACCTACGGCAGCCCGGGCTATTTCCGGATGCTGTTCCAAATACTTATATGCGCACATGCAGGTGAAAAGATAAGCGAGCGCCGTACCGATGGCGGACATATCAACAATCCAAAGCAAAGCTTCCCTGCCGAACCAAGGGCAAATAAGCGTGAAAATCAAGATAAAGAGAGTGCTTTTCCATGGAGTGCCGTAACACGGATGAAGTTCCGCAAACCAATCGGGCAGGAATTTGCTTCGTCCCATACTGAACAGCAAACGCGTGCTTGCCATGAAAAATCCGTTCATGCCGGACAAAATGGCGGCAAGCACAGGAATACAAAGGGCAATTCCGCCGAAACGTCCGAAAACTTGGTCCGCAATCCAGCCTGCGTCCCATGCGAATTTACGCGCCAGCAGTTCCGGATAAGGCATATATCCCGCAACGGCAAGCACCATGGCGGAATATAAAACGGCACCCACGACAATGGAAATTATCATAAGGTCACGAGCTTTATGAGGAGAAAAATTAAATTCTTCGGCGGTCTGCGGAATGGTGTCAAACCCGACAAAAAGCCAAGGAGTCAGGGCAAGAACCATTAATACGCTTGCAAAAACGCCGCGGTTTTCATTGAAAAACGGTTTCAAGTTGTCGAAACTTGCTGTCTCGGATATGGCAGTTCCGCCGGCAAGCACCAAAATACCAAGTGTCAAAGCAATGGCTAAAAATACCTGCACTGCGGAAGCCGCACTTACGCCTTTATAGTTCATATACCCCAAAAGGAGCAAAATTGCGGAAACGAAGCCGACTTCGCCCGCATTGACTTCCCAATCGGCAATGGAATACAAGTGTCCCACATCAAGTACGCCGGGCAGCAAATACCGGGTAAGCAAGATAAGTGCGGTCGCATTCGCAGCAATAACACATACATAGCTTAAAACTAACGCCCACCCGCAAATAAATGCGCCTTTGGAGCCAAAACCGGCATACGCATAGGCAAAAGCGCCGCCGGCGACAGGGTAAGGACGAATCAGCACACTATAATTCAGT
>DONZ01000115.1 GCA_003512875.1 Desulfovibrio sp.
ATGGCGAAAACCCTCTTTTATGGCGATATTCATGAGGAACCGCAAAAGTTCATGGGGCTCAGTCCCCGCTATAACGCCCTTTCAGGCTTTGACTGCGCGGAAAATGTCCTCGATTTCGGCGGAACAGGCGGCGCCAATACGTCAATCTGGCTTTGCGGTTGGGGCGAGGATACCCTGCACGGTATTTTCCCGAAAGGTTCGCAGGCGGGTCTGCAAATCAAAGATCTTGGCGAGCAGACGCTGCTTGATGACAATGGCGGGCATTATCAGGGCTACCGCAGCCATTTCAAATGGGATTGCGGGCTTTCCCTGCGTGACTGGCGTTACGCCGTGCGGATCTGCAATATCGATACGGCAAGCTTTGCGGATATTATCAACGGTTCGGCAGCTTCCGTCGGCACGAACCTGATCCGCCTCATGATTGCCGCCGCAAACAAAATTCCTTCCGCCAACAAAGCGCAAATGGCGTGGTATATGAACAGGGACGTCAAAACCGTTTTGGACATCATGGCTATGGAAAAAGCCAATGTCCAGCTTTCCGTCGATCAAATCGAAGGCAAACCCGTGACCCGTTTTCTAGGCATGCCTGTCCGCCGCGTGGACGCTTTGCATAATAATGAGGAACGCCTTGTTTAATCATGATGGAACAGGATACGCATAAACACGACAACCTATCAAAACACGATAACCTATCTATCCAAAAAAGGAAATCTTATGTATTTGGACGCAGAATTGCTTTTTTCCCATGTTCAGAAAATCAGCACAAGCCAATGTTCCGATAAAACGCTCGATCTCGGCGTGCAGGAGGGCGGCGGCATGCCTGTTTTTCCCTTCGTGCAAATTGTCGAGGGGTTCGGGGGCTTGGTTTCTTTAACCGTGCATATTCAGTCCGCCGACAGCGGCAAGCCTCTTGCCGAACTTGCGGAAGAAGACTGGCGGACTATCCTTTCAAGCAAACCTTTGCCTCTTGCGGAAATTGAAAAGCCTTGCTCCGTCGGTTTCGGTTCCCTGCCTCCCCGTGCGGGCAGGTATTTGCGCGTTTTTTACGAAGTCGAGGGCGCTGCCGCAAAAGGCGCCCTTACCGCGGGACTTGTGCTTGACGCGCACGCGTAGGAAATGACAGCGGCAAAAACAGTTTAAAAAGAAAAGGAGGGGCGACCCTCTTTTTCCTGAAGAGGCAGTATGGCATTATCACAAGTCGATGTATGCAATTTGGCATTAAGCCGCATAGGCGGACACGGCATTTCGCAAATCACGAGCCTTGGCGAGGCAAGCACGGAAGCGAGGCAGTGCGCCGTAAAATTTCCCTATGTGCTCGCTTCCGCTTTGCGTGCGTACCCATGGCATTTCGCCGCAAAGGAGATAGTCCTCGCCCTCTTGGGCTGCGGGGCGGCGGAACATTTTTTAAAAAATGATATTTTTTACCGGAACCTGCATTATTATCAATACCCTGAAGAATGCATGCGGATTTTGGCTTTGAATCCGGCAGCCGGCAAAAAAGGAAATCATTTCGCCCCGGCGTATGATTACACTGTGGAACGTATTTCCGACGGCACAAAAGCGATTGTCACCTCCTGTCCCCAAGCTGTTTTAACCTGTACAAGTTACAGCGAAGATCCGAGTATTTGGGATAGTCTGTTCACAGACGCTTTTGCCTGGCAGCTGGCAGGCGAACTTTGCCTCAGCTTCGGGGGAGCCCTCGATACGGTGCGGACCTTGCGGGAAATCGCAGACCGCGCCTTTGAAAAAGCGAAGAGCCGGGACTGCGGGGAAGAAGCGGCAGGCATATACTGTTCCAAATATCTGGAGGCGAGGAAATAATGGCGTTTCATGGTTTTCAAAGCAGTTTCACGGCAGGTGAGCTTTCTCCCTCGCTTGCCGTGCGTATTGATTTGGCACGGTATCATACAGGGTGCAGCCTGCTTGAAAATATGGTCGTTCATCCCCATGGCGGAGCAAGCAAACGCGGCGGTTTGCGTTATCTCGCCGCTCTTGCGGGCAAAACACGGCTCATGCCCTTTATTTTTTCTTCTGCGGAAACCTATGTTCTTGCGTGGTCTGAAAAAAAGCTTTCCTTTTTTACCAAAGAGGGCCAGCTCCTTGACGGAGCGGGAAATCCTTATGTCCTCACAACGCCTTTCAGTTATGAAACCGCTAAAAAAATGGGCTTTGTGCAAAGCGCCGACGTTGTTTATCTGGTCAGTGAAGACTTCGCTCCCTATAAGCTTTGCCGTTATGCGCACGACAACTGGAAATTGGAAGCGGTTAATTTCAGTCCCAAAGCCGCTCCGCCGGCGGGGCTCGGAGCTTGGCTTTACGATGTGCGGACTTCATCGGAAAAAACAAGTGACGGAAACGGGTTGAAACAATGGTCTTTCGTCGTTACGCAAATAAACCAAGCAGGGGAAGAAAGCCTCCCCAGCGCCGTCTGTTCGGTGGAGGGTCCTGAAAATCTGCGTCAGACCTGTTATCCGAAACTCAGCTGGCAGCAATGCGCAGGTGCGGAAGAATATCGTATTTACCAAGAAAAAAACGGCAAGTACGGTTATATCGGCAGCAGTCTTGTTCCTTGTTTTGACGCTAAGAACATAGCTCCCGACATGACAGACTGCCCGCCTAAAGCCCACAACCCTTTTGTTAACGGCAATTATCCCAGCTGCGTTTGTTTTCATCAGCAGCGGCTTGTTTTTGCAGGCTCGAAAAAACGCCCGCAGACCCTTTGGTTCTCACGCACGGGCAATTTTGAATCCTTTACGCGCTCTTCGCCCGTAAAAGCGGACGACGCAATGGAAATCAGCATTGCGGGCAATGAGGTTTCCCGTATCAGCTGGCTGGTTTCCTTGCGTACGCTGCTTGTGGGCACCGGCGGAACGGAATGGGAAGTCAAAAGCAATGCGGGGGCGCTTACCGCTTCCGATATTTCTCTTGTGCCGCAGTCGTACCGGGGTTCAAGCCGTCTTCCCGCGCTTATCATCGGGAGCAGTGTTTTGCATATCAACAGAACGCAAAGGGAAATGCATGATTTGGTCTATGATTTCGGTACGGATTCTTATTCCGGTTCCGACCATGCCGTGCTTGCGGGGCATTTATTCGCAAACCGCGCCATTACCGACTGGGCATATCAGCAAAGCCCGGATTCCGTTATCTGGTGCGTGCGTGACGACGGAGCCCTGCTCGGGCATACGTTTTTGCGCGAGCATGAAGTTTTTGCATGGCACAGGCATGATACGCAGGGGAAATTCATTGCTGTTTGTTCGCTGCCGGGCGCATCTGCCGATGAAGTCTTTTTTGTGGTGGAAAGGGAAATCGGGGAACAAAAACACTATTTTCTCGAACGCATGGAACATAACCGGCAAAATACGCCGCAGGAGGATATGTCCGCCTCTTCCCTTTTTTACGTGGATTGCGGGCTTTCCTATCATGCAAAAGAAAATCGGGATGTGCCTATCCGCTATGTGGGCGGTCTTGAGCATTTGCAGGGTATGGAAGTCGCCATTATCGCCAACGGGGCGGTTTGCCCGCGGCAGAAAGTCCGAACCCTTTCTTATGAGAAGAACGGGGAAACCGTGCAAATCGCAGGGATTGACATCGGCTATGAAGCTTATGACATCGTGATCGGTTTGCCTTATGCGGCAAAGCTGAAAAGCATGCCCGTCGAAGCGGAAAACGGCTATGCCAACACCCTTGGCAAACGCAAGCGCATTCAGGGGATAAGCGTTTATTTTCAAAATACCAATCATGCGAAGATAGGAACGGATTTTACCCGGATGAACGAAGTGAAATGGAGGCGGAACGAAAAACCGGGGCAAGCGGTCGATTTGCAGACGGATTATGTTTTCATGCACCTTACGCAGCATTATGAAAATCAAAATCATGTCTGCATCATGAGCGAGGCGCCTCTGCCGCTGACAGTGCTTGCCCTGCTTCCCGAAGTGCAGGTGGGGGGATAATGGAAAAACAGGAGCTTGCAGGCTGTTACGGCGAATACGAACTTATCGCCGCAACAGAGGAGACTGTCGGAAAATATTTTGAAGATTGCCTTGATGTCATCTGTCAGGATGAAATTTATGAAGCGTGGCAGCTTTACCGTATTTCCGCCGGAAAACTTCTTGAAAACGTTTTGGAGCATGCCTTCAAAGGCGAAGGAGAGGCGTATTTCCTTGTTTTTCATGACAGGGAAAAGGGCGGACGGGTCATCGGCTTAGGCGGATTGGCTCCTTTGAACGATATGGGGAAAAGCGTCGGTGAAATTTGGTTCGCAGGCGGGTATCTGACAAAACACAAGCGGTTTCTTGTGCGGCACGGCAGAGAAATCATCGCGAAAGCGCTGACGCATTATCCGATTCTTGTGAATATCGCGGCTTCATGGAACAATCAAACCTTTTCCCTTGTGCGGTATTTAGGTTTTTTTGTGGAAGAGGACTATATCCGCGCAGGATTGAGCAAGGCTCTTTTTAAACGTTTTTATACGGTGAGGAATCCAG
>DONZ01000001.1 GCA_003512875.1 Desulfovibrio sp.
CGGAGAATTATTTGGCGGAGAATTATTTGGCGGAGAATTTTTTGCAAGTATCGCTTCCGCCGCATTTGATAAAATATTGTACAAAGCTCTTTGCATGGATTTTTTATCAAGCATGATGTCAGGAATATCGCCGCTTATCTCAAGCCGCCATTGAATTTTCGCATGGCTGATTTTAAAAACTTCCAACAAATCCTGCAATAAAGGCAAAAGACTGTCTTTTTTCAAATCAATATTGGGCATGACGGCAAAACCGGAAAAATCGGAAACCATATTCTGTATTCTGTTCACTTCTTTAATAATAAGCGATGTGCATTGCTTAAAAACCGGATCGTCAATGCTTGCCCCGAATTTTTTTTCAATTCGTTCCACGGATAATTTTATGGGCGTCAAAGGGTTCTTTATTTCATGGGCGATACGTTTGGCAACCTCTTTCCATGCCGCAAGCCTCTGCTCCTGCGACAATTCCGTTATGTCTTCAAGCACGACAACCAAACTGCCATACAAAGCGGGAGTTTCCTCATACACGACATAACCGGAATCTCCCATTTTTTTAGGGATATTCTCAATAAACGAATTTAACGGAACCGCCTGCACAAGGATTTTCAAATACTTTCCTTTCCGTATTATTTCGACTTCCTTAAACCATGTCTTTGCGGGATTATTTTCAACATAGGCATACATTTCATCGATAATTGCGGTATAACTGCCGCCAAGCACGGTTCGCACGGACAATCCCAAATAACGTTCAGGGCGGATTTGAAAAATATCGCTGGCTGCTTTATTCATGGTAATAAGCACGCCGTCCTTATTAAGCGTGATGACACCTGCGGTAACGTGTTCCAAAATAGCTTCGATATATTGGTTTCTGTCCATTAAGCTTTTATTTTGATTTTCAATAAGCGTATTAAGAATTTTTAATTTTTCCTGATTATGATAAACTTCTTTCGCCATGGCATTGAATGAATCCACCAATTTGCCCAATTCATCCTTGCCTCTGTCTTCAACCTGCGTATTCCAATCCCCTTCCGCAATTTGCTTGGTTCCTTTGGACAATGCCAAAATAGGCTGGACAATTTCCCTTGAAAGCCTGAATCCGAGCCAAACTGACGCAAACAAAACAATCAAACTCAATAAGCCGAGTATCAGTGAAAAAGAAAATTTGAGCGGCTGTTTTAAATTTTTTAAAGCCTCATATTCTTCAAATCCGTCAGAAATTTTTCCAAGTTGGTTGATAAGCCCTTTTCCAATCAATTCCGCACTGATGATGAAATATCCCTTGTACCCTTTCAATGGAACGGTACTAATCACATAATCGCCGTTGTCGTCACCCCATAAAAGCGGTTCAAGCCCGTTGGCGGCAGCATTCACGAAATTGATGGAAGGCAGTGCCAATTTCCATATGGGAACAAATTCAGGATTGATAAACCACACATCTTCCTGATAGGAAACATAATTGTTCCCTTCATCCGCAAAATAAACAATGCCATGCAAAATGAGATTATTTTCCTTTTTATTCCGCAGGACGACATCTTGCCAATCTTCTTGCGGCAAAACGGACAGTTTGTCGCTTATCAAATCGGCATTGGCTTTAAGCCTGAGCACAGCGGTATTATAAAAACTTTTGCCGACATCCAGCGCCGCCTGCATGGAATTTTCAACTTGGGACGTAAACCAATAATTAACACTGGTGGTGATGATTTTATTGGTTGCCAAAAACATTAAGACAATAGGCAGAAACGAAACGGAAATGAAAGCGAACACAAGTCTGGTCCTCAGCTTTGCGCCGAAAACTTTTCGTTTTCTTTCCAAAATAAGCTTGATGACATTGCGGGCGACCAAAAAAAGAACAACGAGCATTAAAATGGCGTTGATATTGATCAATACGAAAAATACCCATGTATTGGCGCTAAAGCTGTTCAGCTGCCCCCACGTCACCAAAAAAACAAGCGATGTTATTGCGATAATCAAAAAAAGCTCAAGCAATTGCTTGTTTTTTATTTTTCCCATTCGTGAATTGTATTCTTCGGAAAGAGAAACTTTTTCAACAAAAGACGTATCGGAACCGTTCTTTTCTTCCGTATCCGATGCATCCAATTCTTTTTCTTCCGATTTTTTTTTCATAGCGAGCCCAAACGGTTATGATGAAAAATCATATTCAAATGCTAAAGGCTGAATGACTTTGTCGGGTTCGAGCAACTGCGCAACCCCGAACCACGATTGAACATTGGACTGAATTAAATCAATTTTTGTTTTGAGCACATACTGTTTTCTTTTTTCAATACGGCAAGGAATTTCAAACACAATATTTTTTATGAGAAGGTTTAACAAAAATTCCGCATCCGAATTGCGGGCGATGGTATTTGAATCCTGCATTGCTGTAAATTGTTTTGTAAGCGGGTCGTAACGCAAATAATACATAAGGGAATGGGAGGAAAGCACCGTATTTTTCAAAAATTTCTTTTGCTGTAATTCCGTATCGACAATAAGTTTTAAAATCGCACCTTTTTTCAATACATTGGCGATTTTATGTTTTTTTGGCTGCTCGAAAACAAGTTCAAAGCGGATTTTATCTTCAAGAACCTGCACGCTTTGATAATTCAAAACAAAACTGTCGTAATCCTGAGCATGGAGAGCGAACGGCAAGCAAAAAAAGAAAAAATAACAAAAAAATACTTTCATGTTTTCTTTTTCCCACAAAGCAAAATAAAATACAAGCAAAAAAACAGCGAATTTTCAGCAAATTCTAGGCAAAACAGCCCCTTCAAGCATGTTTAAAAGACGCATGCCCCCCATTTTTGTCTGCAAAACGACTTGCCCGTTTTTACCTTCCGGAAGTTCGGCAACTTCACCGATTAACGCCGCTTCTTTCCCGTTTTTATCTTCTTTCATAATCGCAAGCGCTTTGTCCGCTTCCTCTTTCGGCACAAAACACAGCAACTTTCCTTCATTGGCAAGATAAAGCGGGTCAATTCCCAAAATGGAAGCTCCGGAACGGACATTTTCACGAACGGGCAAATTCTCTTCAAAAAGAACGCAGCGCACTTTTGACTGCCCCGCAATTTCATTCAGCGTGGTCGCAACGCCTCCGCGGGTTGGATCACGAAGTACATGAACTTCGCCAACTTCGAGCATAAGCCGTTCAATCATATGGTTCAATGAAGCGCTATCGCTTTGAACATCACTGACAAAAGAAAGATTTTCACGCTCCGCCATTACTGTCA
>DONZ01000005.1 GCA_003512875.1 Desulfovibrio sp.
GCCGTTTTGAAGAAAAGGCGAGTTCTGACAAGCTTGCCAAAAACAATGCGAGAAAGGCGCGGGAATATTTTGTCATCATCAGGGACAGAACGGCGGAATATTGGCAGGCTGAACCTTTTGTCATCCGTGATTTGACGCTGTTCACCCATGGGCACGACAGCACTGTTTACCGTAATTTGACCGAGCGGAAACAAAAAGCGCTCGAACCGGGGCTGGCTTTGGACTTTGAGGCGGGACAAGCGAAAATTCTTGATATGCCTGCGGCGGAAACAAACAGGAAAGGAGAAAAACAAAAAATCAATGAGCAAAGCCTTTCGGAATAGAAATTTATCGTATTTTTAGGCTATTGCTTATTTTTTACTTTCACGCTATTTTTATAAAGCTTCGGGAAACAGCACAACTAAATTTTATGAAGGACGGAATATGAGCAATTTTAGCGGTACCGCTGATGATAACGGAAGAAAATTCCATAAATTTGACGGACACAAAAAAAATTTTCAAAAAAGCGGCGAAAGAAGCCGTTCACGCTTTGAAAACCATAAAGATAAGGAACATACCGCAGGCTTTCGCGAAAGAAATGAAGGCAGACAGGAACGTCCCGCCCGTTTCGGCGATGATAAAAGATTTGAAAGAAATGAAAGAAACGGCAGAAGTGACAAAAACGACAGGGCGAAAAGAGAAAGAATCAGCCCCAAGCAGGCTGATTTGCTGGAAGTCTGCGATTTGGACCGCGGCATTATCAAACTGATTGCCAAGCGTGCGAAAGTCATTGAGCGCATGATACAATATAAATCCCTCGACGCCGTAACGGAAAAATCAATCCGCACCTCATGGGAACAAAATACGAACAAATACTGCCCCGATCCCAAAATTTCCCGCGAGCTGTATCTGCTTGTTCAAAGCATTAAAGCCGTGGACGAAACCGATTATGACCATGCGTACAATCTGGCACCGCTGCCGATACCCGTGCAAGTCGATTTGCAGGCTCCCGCTTCTGTGCGTTTAGCCCGTTTTTATATGATGCTGGCGGCTGCAAGCGGACAAAAAACCTGCATGAAAAATCTGGCGCTGACCGATTCCCTCATTCATCTTATCAAATCGCTCAACGTGCTTGGCGGTGATTTGTGGTTTGAAAACAATGGCACGGTTTTCAGCCGTGAAAGCAAGGGCTTGCAGCGCGGCTCCGACAAAATCATCCACGTGGGAAGCGATGAGCAGAGCTTATGGATTTGCCTCGCCCTTTGTCTCGGACTCCCGTATCATCTTAAAATTACCGGTGAAAATCAGCTTTGCAAAATAGATTTCGCCCCTGTTGCGAAATTTTTGGCGCAGTTCAACGCCCGCCTCGTGCAGGTTATTCCCGCGAGCGAAGGCTTGCCTATCCGCATTGAAGCTTCCGGCATGATAAGCGAGACAATCCGCATTCCCGCCGCGCTGCCTATGGATTTTGTTTTCGCCCTCATTCTTGCAAGTCCGTTCTGGGAAAGCGCGGTGACCTTCGATATGTCGGAATATTATCAGGAACTGCAAAAAGATGATGAAAAACTGCGGGCGTGGAATACAAATCTTGAAGATATTCTCGACTGCATAGCCCTTTGCCGTTTGCCTGTCGCAATGCAGGAAAACAGCATAAGCACACGGCATGAGCCTGTGCGGATTCCTGAAGAAATCGCGCTTGCTTCCGACGGGGAGCTTTGTGCTTCTTTCTTCCTTTTGCCTGCGTTCACAAGCGGCAGCGTAAGTCTTAAAGGGCAATGGAACGGAAGAGGACAGCAAAAATACTTGGCGCAGATCATGGATTTCGCAGGGCTTGAATTTTCCGTTCAGGGCAATGCCGCCACGGCGAAAGGCGTATCCGGCAATGCCCGGAAAAACAGCATTCCGCCTTGCAATAAAGCCACTTCCGCCCTTTTGGCATTGTGGGCGAAAGTCAACGGACAGGACATGAGCCTTGCGCAAAGCAATAAGGATTGTCCGCTTACGGCAAGTTTCCTCGCCCATTTGGGATATACGGAAGATTTGGAACGCGGCGAAGATTTGTACGATCCGTTTATGGCTCCCGGCGCCGAATGGGCGGTCGCCTATGCGCTTGCCGCGTATCTCCGTCCGCGCGTGAAACTGGTCAACCCCAATATTTTGAACGATTATTACCCCTTCTTCTGGCGCATGTACAACACATTGCCAAATCCAAGCATTGATAAGGCTGAACGAAAAGATGACACACCCAAACCCAGACGAGTTATTGCCCAAGGAGTCTATGCGGACCTTCCTAAGCCGCTCTCTTCCGACGACGATTGATGAGCTTGAGGCGGAAATAAGGCAGATTGACGAATGGCGTCTTTTATGCACGAACCTTATTAAGGAATGTATGGCGAAAGAAGACGTTATGAAAAAAATTTTCTATGCGGCTGAAATCCATGAATTGATTCAGGAAAGAAATATGCTTGAAACCCACAGGGAATTTCGGCGGGTGCGTATCGCACGTTTAAAATATGAGGAACAAGGATGAAATCCATGAGTAGTAGCTGTGTGAATTGCGGCGCGTGCTGCAGAAAGGGCGGACCCGCCCTGCATACGAAAGACGCTTATTTGTTTGAAGAAAATATTTTGCAGATTCAGGATGTCGTAACCATTCGGGCGGGTGAACTCGTGCGGGATGACATGAAAAACAGGCTTGTGCCTTTGCCTGCCGAACTTGTGAAGCTTGCGCCCGCAAAAAACGCCCGTCCCGATGATTGGACCTGCCGTTTTTTGACAAGTAACAACCGCTGTTTTTTGCACGGCAAACACCCCGCCGAATGCCGGGCTTTTTACTGCAAAGAACCGGAAGCCCTTATGCAGCTCAGCAACGAACCGCGCCTCGAGCGGGAAAAAATCTGCGAGATTATCAATGCTCCGGGATATTGGACGGAGCTTATCAAAACCCATGAAGAGACCGTGGGGTATGAAGAGCTCGGACCATGGGCATTGAAAATTGACGAAGACAGCGACGCAAGACAGAAATTTCTTGAAAAAGTTGAATTCGACCGTTCTTTCCGTGAGCTGGTCGTGGAGAAGAAAGCCGCGCCGGAAGAGGCTTTGCCTTTTCTTTTCGGGCGTCCTTTGCTGCAAACCATGATCATGTTCAAGCTTGAGGCAAGACCGGTTGAAAACGGTTTCAATATT
>DONZ01000224.1 GCA_003512875.1 Desulfovibrio sp.
CGTAATCCGCGGTGCCACGCCTCATTTTGATTTTGTCGCCGCCGAAACAACAAAAGGGCTTGCCCATGTTTCGCTCGAATACGGCATTCCTGTCGGTTTTGGTTTATTAACCACCGATAATATGGAACAAGCTATTGAGCGCTCAGGCAGTAAAGCCGGCAATAAAGGTGTGGAAGCCGCTTCCGCTCTTCTTGAGACTTTGCAGGTTCTCAAACAATTATAACATACTGTCAGGAAATTTATGCAAACTACGAAAAGCGTTCCGCGCCGTTTATCCAGAATTAAAGCCTTTCAATTTCTTTACGGTCTTGAATTTGCCGAAATACAAGATATTCAGCGCCTTGAAAACAATTATAAGAATTTTCCGACCCAAGAAGGTGATGAAGAAAATATCTGCGAAGGGTTCACATGGGAACTTATCCTCGGCGTTTGGCAAAATTCCAAAGAACTTGATTTCATTATTCAGCAATATTCCAAGAAATGGCGTTTGGACAGAGTGGGAAAAGTGGAGCTTTGCCTTCTTCGCCTCGCCCTTTTTGAAATGAAATTCAGGGATGATATTCCCGATAAGGTTGCTATCAATGAGGCTCTGGAATTGAATAAAATTTTTGGCGAAGAACGCTCGCAGGCTTTTATCAACGGTATTTTGGACAATTATTCAAAATCGAAAAACGAAAACAAATAAGTGTTGAGGTATAATATGGCATTGCCAAATCGTTATGATGCAGAGTCCATTGAATTAAAATGGCAGCAATATTGGGTGGACAATAACAGTTTCAATTGTGAAATCGATGAAACACGTCAAAAATATTATGTTTTGGAAATGTTCCCCTATCCCTCTGGCAATATTCACATGGGACATGTGCGGAACTATTCCATCGGTGATGTTGTTGCGCGTTTTCGCCGCATGCAGGGGTATAATGTCATGCACCCCATGGGCTGGGATGCTTTTGGTCTGCCAGCGGAAAACGCCGCTATTAAAAACAATATCCATCCCGGTTCATGGACGTATTCCAATATTGACAACATGCGTAAGCAATTGAAAAGATTAGGATATTCATACGATTGGCGCAGAGAAGTCGCAACTTGCCACCCTAAATATTACAAATGGGAACAGGAATTTTTCTTAAAGTGGCTTGAAAAGGGTTTGGTCTACCGTAAAAAAGCGCCTCAAAACTGGTGTCCGAACTGTCATACCGTTCTTGCCAACGAGCAGGTGGAAGACGGTAAATGCTGGCGCTGCGACACTCTTGTCGAACAAAAAGAATTAACGCAGTGGTTTTTGAAAATCACGGATTATGCCGATGAACTTTTGGCAGACTTGCAAAAATTATCCGGTGGCTGGCCCGAACGCGTTTTATCCATGCAAAATAACTGGATAGGCAAATCAATAGGCGCTGAAGCCGTTTTCAAATTGGAAAACGGAAAAGGCGAAATCAAAATTTTCACAACCCGCCCCGATACGATTTTCGGTGTTACGTTTATGACTTTGGCTCCGGAACATCCAATTGTGGACAGCCTTATTGCCGGTGTTGAAAACGAAGCTGAACTTCGCGCCTTCATCACCAAAATCCGTAATATGGATAAAATCGCCCGTCAATCCGATTCCAACGAAAAAGAGGGTATTTTTACCGGTTCTTACGCCATCAATCCTTTTACGGGCGAAAGAATACCTATTTGGCTTGGCAACTTTGTTTTGGCGGAATACGGCACCGGTGCCGTCATGGCTGTTCCCGCCCATGATCAAAGGGACTTCGAATTTGCCAAAAAATATTCTATCCCGTTGAAAGCCGTTATTTCAAAAGACGGCGCGGATTATGACGCCGCCGGTCTTGAATGTGCCTACACGGAACCCGGAATCATGATAAATTCCGGCGAGTTTTCCGGTTTATCCAATGAAGAAGGCAAAGGAAAAATTATTGAAGCCCTTGAAAAAAACGGCTTTGGCAAAAAAACGGTCAATTTCCGTCTGCGTGACTGGAATATTTCCCGCCAGCGCTATTGGGGGGCTCCTATTCCTGTTGTGTACTGCGAAGATTGCGGAATGGTGGCAGTAAAGCAGAAAGATTTGCCGGTTCTTCTTCCTCTTGATGTGAAAACCCATGAGGACGGACGTTCTCCTTTGCCGACTTTTGACGCTTTTGTGAATACAACTTGTCCGAAATGCGGAAAACCCGCAAAACGTGAAACTGACACCATGGATACTTTTGTGGAATCTTCCTGGTATTTTGCCCGCTATACGGACGCCAGAAACGATGAAGCTCCTTTTTCCGGGAAAGCGTTATCATATTGGCTTCCTGTCGATCAATACATCGGCGGCGTCGAACATGCCATTCTGCATTTGCTGTATTCCCGTTTCTTTACGAAAGTTTTGCGTGATTTAGGGTATATGCCGAAATCCATTGATGAACCTTTCAGCAATCTTTTAACGCAGGGAATGGTGCTCAAAGACGGTTCAAAAATGTCCAAATCAAAAGGCAATGTCGTTGATCCCACGGAAATGATCGCTCAATACGGAGCGGACACTGTCCGTTTATTCTGCTTGTTTGCCGCCCCTCCTGAAAGGGATTTTGACTGGAGTGAAACGGGAATTGAAGGTTCTTACCGTTTCCTGCAGCGCGTATGGCGTTTGTATCATGAAGTGCGCCCGAATATTTATGGTGTAAAAGCCTGTTCGTCCACTAAGGAACAAGCCGATTCCGCTCCGGCAAAAGCTTTGCGTCTGCGTGAGCATTCAACGGTGAAAAAAGTTAGCGACGACATTGGCAGCAGATATCAATTCAATACCGCCATTGCCGCTATTATGGAACTTGTGAATGAAACTTACGCGTTAAAAGACGAACTTGCAAAAACAGAAAACGGCAAAGCGATTTTATCTTCCGCTATGGCAACCGTTATCACCTTGCTTGCGCCGATTACTCCCCATGTTTGCGAAGAGTTTTGGAGCGATTTGGGCTTTGCGGGAACCGTCAGTGCCGAAAATTGGCCGCATTACAAAGAAGATGCTTTGGAAAAAGA
>DONZ01000114.1 GCA_003512875.1 Desulfovibrio sp.
AGTGACATTTATCCGCACAAGCACCGCAGCGAACGCAGGTATCCATAAATACTTTTAAAGAACGGTGTTTTTCAAGGCGCTCTTTCAAACCATCATACAAAATTTCTTCCCAATTTTCAGGAAGATTCCAGTCCTCATCCTCAGGAGCCCAAGTATGGGCATTGACAAAGCCCATTTTTTCCATTGTTTCAGCTTTAGCCGGGTAAGGATAACGACCGGGGATAAATTCAGCTTTAATGTCCATCCAGCCTTTGTCGGGAAAGCTAGTAGGCGTTTGAGCCAAAAGCTGATCAGAGGTAGGCATTTTTGCCATATTCTATCTCCTTAAGCTGGTGCTTTTTCGTTTTGCCCGTCAACTTCGGGTTCGTCTGCTTTTTCTTCAAGAGGCTTATCAACCGGAAGTCCAGCTTCAACCATAAGTTCACGGAAATCATCTTCATAAGCCGCATAAGTATGGAATTTCTTAGGAGGATTCCATGGATTTATGTGGCGCACTTCACGAGTATTACATTTGAGATTACGTGTCGGGGAGAAGAAAATACCGCCCATATGCATAAGTTTTGAGAATGGGAAGTAAATCAAAAGCACGCTTACAAAAGTAACGTGGATAAAAAAGATCGGTCCGATTTGCGCCAGTTGTTCCATGCTTGGGAAATTGAATGTGGCAAGTCCCATAAGCACGACTTTCACCATCGCGATATCGACCTTGTCGATATAACGCATGCAGATACCGGAACAAACAACCGCAAGCAGAAGGAAAAGCGCAAAATAGTCAGCGGGCAGAGAAAGATAACGAAGTCTTTCATTGCACAAACGACGAAGCAACAAAAATCCCAAACCTGCAAGAATCAATGCGTTTGAAATGAAAAAGCGAGGCGTTCCGACCTGGAAAAGCCCGTCCAGAAATTCCACGGCATTAATGCAGAACGGAACCGGCTCAAGGATAAAGCGCGCATGACGAATGATAATGACAAGCATACTGTAATGGAAAAGCAAAGCGAAAAGCCATAACCATTTGGAAGAATAATACGTGATACGCGGTGTACCGTTATCATCGGTACGAACAGCCCTTGTATTCCTGAAAAGGGATCTAAAGGCAAAGATTTCCAAAGCCATGCGCCCGATAAGCCCCATTGTTGACGTCGGGGTATCAAGACGGGCAGGCTTAATCCAGTCAAGAGATTTTTCTTGTCCGCCGGTAGTTGGAATCGCAAAAGGCACGGGTGATTTAGCCCAATACACCAATCGCATGATAAAGCCAATGATAAAAACAATAAGTGCGAGCATCGGCAAAACAACACCAAGCACATATTTCAATCCTATCAAAGCTCCACCCCAAGCAATGGCAAGAATGATTAAAATTGCTGCTAATGCAATAGCCATTCCATTACTCCTCAGAGTTGTTGTGGTTAGTTGACATTTTTTCCTCCCGCAGTTTAGCCCAGCGAACAACCTGAGATTGACTGCGATGTATTTCCTCAACCCGCAAATTGTACACCCTTTCCCTATCCTCGGCATATAAATCCAAAGACACCAGCAAAAGACCGTCAATACGGGCCGCCACCATGAAAAATTCCTCAAAAATTTCCTGTAAAACTTTCGAGTCTTTATTTTCTTTGACGAGTACGTCAAATACTTCTTCTTTAAACAGGGTTTTAAGCTGCGCCATAGGACCCACGGCCCTTGAAGCGGGCATTTCCTGAATGGCACGAAGCTTAATGAGTTCATTGAGAGCATTATGCACGCCGGCAAGTTCGATATCCTCACCGATCGCCGCATCATATAACGTATTCAGACTGGTTTGCGTGATAATTCCAATGGGATTTTTAAACCTGTCCGTGCTGGTGCGCACAAAGCCCGTGCTGCCCAAAGGATAGGCGGCATAATATTTGTCAACCCATTTTTGCAGGAGAACAGCTTTATTTTGTTTCACTCTCTCGTAAAAAAGCATACCGGCCTCACCTCAACATTCCGAAAACACAATATTTTTCCAAAAAGAACGCTTGTTCATTTCCATATTAAATGCTAATAAAAACCAAAAGGGCGCGCTATTGCCACTATCACTCGGTGACACTACCTTAAAAAAAGTTTAACCACAAGATATTTTTATTAAAAAAAGTTAAATTTTTTTACTGATTTTACTAAACTATTTAATTTTGCTGCCGAAATTAAGTTTATACATAAACCCTGCTCCCACGAGCAAAAAACAAAAGGATGTAGCTATGAAACTTTCAACAAAACTGCTTTTGGCATTTGGCGCGACCATTGTCTTAATCGCAGCAATTTCCTGCCTCTCTTGGTACGCTACCGCAAAATATGACAGACAGAAAGAAGTTCTTCTTCTTGCCGAAACCATCATTACCGATGTTATGAAAACAGAAAGTCATGTTGCGAAAGCCATTATCGATTACGACCCGGAACCCATTGCGGAAGCGTATAAAATTCTTGAAGACGGAAAACAAAGCGCCGGCAAATTGTTAGGTATTGTCACAAGCCAGAAAAACAAAGACCACCTTAATAATATTTTCGACAATATCGGCAATTACGCACCGATACTCAATCAAATCGAAACCCTCTTCAAAGATTTTAATGCAACGTATGAAGAAGTGAGAAAATTAGGCAAAAAAGTGCAAAACACATTGGATGAAATCGCCGTTGAAACGCAAAGAAAATACGAACTGACAGGCGATGCGGAAGAATATAAGATCGCAAGCGACATCGCTCTTATCGCCGCAAACATCCGCTATTCCCTTATGGCATTTTTATTCGTTGAAGACGATGAGACCTATAAAAACGCAAATACCATAATCGATAACGCCAACAAGCTTTTCAACCAGGACAACGTTAAAAACAATCCTATTTTCGCGGAAACCATTTCGGATATCAAAACATATCTCGACCAAGTGAAACCTCTTCTTGAAACCGGCGCGAAAATCCAAGATTTGAGGGAACAATCCAATAAAGGCGTGCAGTACGCGCTGCAGGAATCCACCGCTGTCGCCAGCCTTTCCACAAAATTATTCAACGATGTCAGCGCAACGGTGAGAACGCAGCTTGTTATCGCAAGTATTGTCGCCATATTGCTCGGCATACTCTTAACAATTCTCATCAGCAGAAACATCATGAAACAGCTCGGCACGGATCCGGGAGAACTTTCCGTTCTGGCTGAACGCGTAACCAAAGGCGATTATGACATCAACGACGGAAAAGAACATATCGGCGTATACCGCAACATCATCATGATGGTTGAAAAACTGAAGGAAACGCTGCAGTTCTCTCAAAACGTGCTTTCCTCCATGCCTATTCCTATCGCCGTGTTCGGTTCCAACAACAAACTCAAATACGCCAACAGGGAAATGATGGGCTTGCTTGAAATCACGAAGAAAATGGAAGACTGCATAGGCGAAACTTCCGGAACGTTCATGTACCGTCAGGAAAACTTCAACACCGCGACCTGCAAAGCCATCGCAA
>DONZ01000192.1:0-26826 GCA_003512875.1 Desulfovibrio sp.
TTGCGCCACAAGGATTTTTTCACCCCGGCTGAATAAATTGATGACAGCCGCGGTCATCGCTCCCGTGCCGGAACTTGCCAAGGGCAAAACCTCTTGCTCCGTGCCGAAAAGTTTTTTAAGATAAAACCGTGTTTCTTCCAAAACAGCTTTGAATTCAGGCTTCCTGTGATGTATCATGGGCATAGCCATCGCAAGGCGCACTCTGTCCGGAATCGCCGTGGGTCCGGGAGTTAAAAGGCGTAAATGATTTTGCATTTCCAATCCTACTTATTCAAATATGTTTTTGCGTAATTAATCAGCTGATACAATTCCGGAGCGTAAATAAGCGCCTGTCCGTAAATATTGATCATAATCAGAATAAAAACGGCGGCGGACCCCATATCCTTGGCGGCTTTCACCCGTACCGAATATTCATGGGTAATTAAATCGAGAGCTTCTTCAATGGCGGAATTAAAAAGTTCAGCCACAATGACCAAAAGCCATCCGGCAACGGATATTGAGGTTAAAAACCAATATTTATCCGTATACCACCCTAAAAAGCCCAAAAGAACCAATATGAAACATTCCTGCCGTATGGCGACGCTCACCCGCAAGCCCGTCAAAATGCCCTGTAAGGAGTAACTGAGCGCGTAAAAGATATGCACTATTCCATTAAAAAAACCTGTCTTTTTTTCCATAACTATTTCCCTTATGCAGATATGTTCAAACGTACCGGCTGAAAAAATCGCAGCTATTCTTGATAACCAGGCAATTCGACGGAATGGAAATTATCGCTTTGCCCGTTCGCTTTCGGACAAGCTTCACGCAAATAGCAAATTTCGCAGGCCCCTCTGAAAGGCAGAGAAGTCAAAACGCTGAAACGGCGTACCAAAGTAGGCTCACCGTCAAGATAAGGAATATTTTCCGCTTTCAAAGCTTCCGCAATGCTTTCGTTGGGAACGGGGCAGGGGGCACAGCCCGCTTGTTCCACTTCGGGCAAGATTTGATACACGGCGTTCATAATGATGCTTTGCCCGATACAGTTGAAACGGAACCCTTTTTCAGGGTCTTTCGCAAAAAGCTCATCCGCTTCCTGTTCCGCTTTTTCATTCAGCCAAACAACCAGATAATCGCCTTTTTCCGTTTTTAAAACAACGCTGTTCAGCTCTTTCGCCACACGTTCGAAAGTATGCACCATATCTTCCAGAACCTGTCCGCCGAGCCGGGTTTCCTGCAAAAGAGCCATGACGGCTTCCATATCGAAATAAGGCTGGACCTTGAGCACTTCTTTTGTGTAATTTGCCATATAATCCTCATAGATAAAGTATGAGAACAGTATATACGCTTTATGCGAGGTGTCAAACACATAATTTATATGCCTTTACATTCCTTGCCATGCAAAGTAAAATGCAAAAATGCAAGAGCGAAAACTTACATGAGGTTTTTATGAAAAACAAAATGAACAAATCGCAGCTGCCGAATAAAATCCGCTATGAATATCAGGAAGAAAGCAATCTCGCTATGCAATACGCCCATGGCGTTTGGGGGGGAATCAATCCCCAAGGGGAAATTGAAATCAATTTTTATACCGAACAAGATAAAATTCCCACAAATTCCGAACGCTATCTCAAACCAGACGGTTCGTTCGGACCGGAAATAACCCTTACGGAAGAAGACACCCGGATTGTCACACGCAAAATCAACGCGAAAGTCTTAATCAACCGGCACACGGCACGGGCGCTTTTAGGCTGGCTTGCCGAAAAGCTGGAAAATCTGGAAGCGGAGGAATTGCGCAATTTTGAAATGGAATTCAATAAAAACGGACGGAAACAATAATGGCTAAAAAAAACCGCTATCAATATCAGGAAAACACAAGCGGCGATGAAAACCGTATCAGCCGCTCGCAAAAAAAGCGGGACAGCACGGAACTGCAAAAACTAGGCGAGGAACTTGCCGGTTTGGCTCCCGCCAAGCTCGCCCTGTTGCCCCTTACCGAAGATTTGGAACATGCCTTCGCAGAATACAGAAAACTGAAAAGCAAAGAAGCGAAAAGGCGCCAGCTCCAGTATATCGGACGCCTTATGCGCGAAGCGCAGCTTGAAAGCGAAGCGAACGGCACGGAAGACATAGTAAGCATTTATCTTGACGCAAAAGGGGATTTGTGATGCTTGCCCGGAACTTGCCCCGTGTTTATTGACAAGATCCGCCGCAAAGAGTATGATGAAACAAAATCTATGAAAAGAGGTGCATTATGCCATCATTAAAAACTATTTTATGTGCATTGGATTTATCGGAACACAGCCAAGTAGTGGCAGAAGAAGCCTCCATGCTTGCAAAATTATCCGGCGCAAAGATTTATGCAATGTATGTCGCTCCGACCATGACCCAATATACCGGCTTTCATGTGGCGCCCAGCACTATTGACGGCTTTGTCGGCGAAATCGTCACCGGTGCGGAAAACAGCATGGCTGAATTTGTGGCGAAACACTTTGAAGGCGTTGAAGTCGAAGCCGATGTGGTTGTCGGGTACGCCACGGAAGAAATTCTTGCGGCAGCTGACAAATACAATGCGGACATCATCGTTATGGGTACGCACGGACGCAAAGGCATTGACAGAATTTTATTCGGTTCCGTCGCAGAAAAAGTCGTCACCCAATCAAAAATTCCGGTTCTTACCATCCGCCCCGCAAACTTGACTGAAAACAACGGCTAACCGTTGTCTGACTGTTATTGACACATAAAAAACATGCCTTGAAATTGATTTGGAATTGATTCGGGCATGTTTTCTTTTTTTAAAAAGCAATAAAAAAGAGCATATCCCTATGCCCTTTTTTATTTCAATATACTGTAATCACAATATGATTATTCTTTGATCACGAAATTTCCGTTTTTATCCACTTCATACAATCTGTACAAAGGACCGACACGGTCGCCCTTTTGGTTGAAACCGAACGTTCCCGTAATACCTTCATATTCGCCCAAATCATTTTTCAAGTATGCAGAAAGCGCTTCGGCGTCAGGTTCCGTATTTTTCAGCGCTTCCACCAGAACATTGAACGCGTCCCCCGCCAAAACAGCCCAAACGGATTGGGGCAGCGTATCGTCATATTTGGCTTTATACGCATTAAGAAAAGCTTTGCCTTGTTCCGTGCTGAAGTCTTTCAGAACCGGAGGACTTACGAACAAAAAGCCTTCAGCGGATTTTCCCGCAATCTTCAGAAGATCGAGATTATTGACAGCATCGCCGCCGATCATGGGCACATCCCAGCCCATTTCCGATTTTTGACGGAGCAGCAAGCCCGCTTCCGGATAATAGGCGGTAAAGAAAATAAGATCCGGATTTACGGCTTTGATTTTGGTTAAAATCGGAGAATAATCCCTTTCTTTCGGCGTGAGGGCGTCGTAAAAAACAACATTGATACCGAGTTTTTCAAGTTCGGCGCGGCTTTCTTCCGCCAAGCCGCTGGAATAGGAAGAATTGTCATGCACAATGGCGACATTCTTATAGCCGAGCTTTTGAATATAGCGCGCGGCGACAATGCCTTGCTCATCATCACGGGGACATGTTCTGAAGAAATAATCGAGCCCTTTTTCCGTAAGGCGGACGCTGGTAGAACCTGTGCCTATCTGCAAAATTTCCGATTCGTCATAAATATTTTGGGTAGCTTCCGTCACGGCGGAACCATACGTGCCGATTACGGCGACAACTTCATTGGAAGCCAGTTTCTGCGCGGCTAAAGCGGCGCTTCTCGGGTCGCCGGCATCGTCTTCGATGACAAGTTCAATCTGTTTTCCGTTAATTCCGCCGTTTTTATTCACTTCTTCAGCCAATAAGCTGACAATGCGTTCCATGTCCTTGCCTTCGCTTGTCCAGCCGCCGGTAAGGGGACACATCAGACCGATCTTGATATTTTCGGCAAACGCCGCTCCGGTCCAGGCGAATAAACATAGCCCCAAAAACGCAAACCACGTTATTTTTTTCATACATCCTCCAAAAGAAAAATACCGTTTCTTCATATAATGAATTTAAAAAAAATGCAAAAGTAAATTTCACTTGATAATGCATACATCAGAATTGTGAAAAAAAGTTTTTCTTGCTCATATTTCATTTAGTTTCAATAAAAGACAAAATAAAGCCCTAACTTCTTGACGCAATCCGTTTTTAAAAGTAAGGTCATACAATAACTATTTAAGAAGTTTTACTTCTTTCCCTTTTATAAAAACTTATACGGAGGCTACTTATGCGTTTCTCCATTGGACTTGGAAAAGACGGAGTTGAAGAACGTCTTGAGCAAAATGGCGTTTCCCGCCGCGATTTTCTTAAATTCTGTTCCGCTGTCGCCGTAGCGATGGGACTCGCCCCATCCATGGCGCCATCCATCGCAAAAGCTCTTACCCAAGGCAAACGTCCTGTCGTTGTTTATCTTCACAACGCAGAATGCACCGGTTGTTCCGAAGCATTGCTTCGTACCTATCAACCTTTGCTCGACGCGATTTTATTTGACACCATTTCTCTTGAATACCACGAAACCCTTATGCAAGCTTCTGGTGAAATGGCGGAAAAATCCCTTGAAGAAGCGATCAACCACCCCGACGGTTTCATCTGCTTGGTGGAAGGCGCCATTCCTACCGCCCAAGACGGTATTTTCGGCACAATCGCAGGACATACCATGTATGAAAACTGCAAAAAAATCCTCACAAAAGCGAAAGCTGTCGTCGCTATCGGCACATGCGCCGCTTTCGGCGGTGTGCAAGCCGCAGCACCAAACCCAACCGGAGCGAAAGGCCTCAATGATTGTTACGGCGAATTTGGCGTCAATGCAATCAACATTGCAGGCTGTCCGCCAAATCCGCTCAACATGGTAGGCGCATTGGTAGCACTTCTGCAAGGAAAAGAAGTCGAACTTGACGACAACAACCGCCCTCTTATGTTCTTTGGCGAAACCGTCCACGACCAATGCGAACGCCTGCCTCACTTTGAAGCCGGCGAATTTGCCCCTTCCTTTGATTCCGAAGAAGCTAAAAACGGCTGGTGTCTGTACGAGCTTGGCTGCAAAGGTCCAAGCACTTACAACAACTGCCCGAAAGTCCTTTTTAACGAAGTGAGCTGGCCGGTCAAAGGCGGGCACCCATGCATCGGCTGCAGCGAACCGGATTTCTGGGACAGCTTATCTCCATTCTATGAAGCATAATCCTTATCAAAAATTTTTACGCCAAATGGCATAACGTTATTATTAAAGAGAGCTGATATATGAGTCAAGTAACTCCAAAAAGCAATTACAGCGGACCGGTTGTCGTTGATCCGCTCACCCGTATCGAAGGTCACCTTCGCATTGAAGTTGAAGTAAAAGACGGTGTTATTAAAGATGCAAGAAGCTGCGGAACGCTTTTCCGCGGTCTTGAAAATATTTTGGTCGGCCGCGACCCGCGCGACGCGCAGCATTTCACCCAAAGAACATGCGGCGTATGTACCTACACCCACGCTTTGGCTTCCACCCGCGCATTGGAAGACGCAATGGGCATTGAAATTCCCGCAAACGCCACCCATATCCGCAACATCATGCTCGGCATGCTTTTCGCCCACGACCATATTGTGCATTTCTACCACCTGCACGCTTTGGACTTTGTCGATGTCGCTTCCGCAACAACCGCAGATGTCGCAAAAACAGCCGAACTTGCAAAATCCGTGTCTAAAAAACCGACTTCCCAAAAAGAATTGCAGGAAGTAAAAGACAGAGTAAGCAAACTTGTGCAAAGCGGACAATTGGGACCTTTCAGCAATGCATATTTCTTAGGCGGTCACCCATCCTACTATCTCACTCCGGAGCAAAACCTGCTTGCTGTCGCCCACTACCTCGCAGCACTTAAAATCCAAGTGAAAGTCGCACGCGCAATGGCTATTTTCGGCTCCAAAAACCCTCATCCGCAAACCCTTATCGCCGGCGGCGTGACTTGCTACAACAGCCTTGAAAAGGAACCTCTCAAACAATTCGAGGAACTGTACAATGAAACCATTGATTTCATTGAAAACACCCTTATCCCCGATGTTCTTCTCGTAGGCGGCGCATACAAAGATTGGACGCAATTCGGCGGCGGCGCGGTAAACTATTTGTCTTTCGGCGAATTTCCGGCTCCGGGCAAAGAACGTGATTTAAACAGCCGCTGGTTCAAACCCGGTCTTGTGAAAAACCGCGACTTGAGCAAAGTATACGACATTGATTTCAGCAAAATCGACGAACACGTACGCCATAGCTGGTATGAAGGCGACAAGGCGCGCCATCCGTACGAAGGCGAAACCAAACCGAAATTCACGAAAATCGGCGACACAGATCGTTATTCATGGCTCAAAGCCCCACGGTACGACGGCTTGGTCATCGAAACCGGACCTTTGGCAAGCATGGTTGTAGCCTATGCGCAAGGACACAAAGAAACAAAAGAAACCATTGATTTTGTTTTGAACGCTCTCGGTCTTAAACCTGCCGACCTCTTCTCAACACTCGGCAGAACCGCAGCCCGCGCTTCCGAATGCCTCATCGTTACCCGCCAAGTAAAAGTTTGGCTTGAAGAACTCAAGAAAAACCTTGCCAAAGGCGATACGAAAATCTGCATTGACACTGAAGTTCCGGCTGCCGCCAAAGGCGTCGGCATTGTCAATGCTCCGCGCGGCGGTCTTTCACACTGGATCGTCATTGAAGACAGCGTGATTAAAAACTTCCAGCTTGTCGTGCCTTCAACATGGAACTTGGGACCGCGCGACGCAAAAGGAAATATGAGCGCTGTTGAAGAAGCCCTTATCGGAACGCCTATCGCAGATCCGAAACGTCCTGTTGAAATCTTGCGTACCGTTCACTCCTTCGACCCGTGCATGGCTTGCTCCGTTCACGTTATTGACAACGAAACCAACACAAGCCGCGATTTCAGAATCCTCTAAAATATGAAACTAAAAAAATTGCACTCCCTGAAAAGAGTGCAATTTTTTTTGTTTAATATGCTTTTTAAGCATAAAAAATTTCTCCCCAAAAGATACAACACACACTATCCCATTTATTTTTACATGATTTTCTGTATGTTTCTGGAAGTAAAATGACAAACAATACTTCCGCTCATTTTTATAACATCCTTATTTAACACTGTTTTTGTTTAACAAAATCAGTTGCATAAAAACAACAATGAGCCTATACTTATTTATGTTAT
The DNA here is from genome assembly GCA_003512875.1 of Desulfovibrio sp. GTDB lineage: Bacteria > Desulfobacterota > Desulfovibrionia > Desulfovibrionales > Desulfovibrionaceae > Taurinivorans > Taurinivorans muris. The sequence continues at coordinate 7,174 of DONZ01000192.1, forward strand.
GCAAGCAAGCTTTCCTTAATAAAATTTTTATTCAAGGAAACAAAAATGAAAAAATTTTTATTGGTATTTCTTAGTGTCAGCCTGCTTTCCGGGTGCGTAAGCAGTGTGAGTTTCAATACGGGCTTTATTCCTCCGCCCAGACACTATTACTCCACAACGGAAAGTGTCAGCGTTATAACCGCAGCACCGGTGACAAACGGACAAACAATTGTCGAAGAAGTAATCATACCGAAACAAACCGTGGTTATCGAAAAGACGTATCCTGTTTATCCCGCCTTATCCGTCGGCTTTTTTTATCCTTTCGGCTACTACAAACCGTATTGGCATGGCAGACGTTACCACCGCCCGCCGCCCCCTCACAAACCGCGTCCGCCCCACGGGCGCCCTCCCCGTCCTCCGCGCCGCTGATTTGACAAAACAATTCATCATAAAAAAGGTACCTGTTTCAGGTACCTTTTTCTTTCTTCATGCCATATAAATTTTAAATCACATCTGCGGAACAACCATATTGCGGCCTGCCGTCTTCGCCCTGTACAGATTTTCATCGACACGCTGGAGCAGTTCCTTTACGCCCTCGCCCTCACGGTAGGAAACAAGCCCGATACTGACGGTAATCGGCTTATGGTTCGGCGTAACCATATTCGTTTCCACAGTATGCCGGATACGCTCCGCGATACGGTAAGCATTTTCCAAAACGGTATTGTGCAAAATAATGATAAATTCCTCGCCTCCGAAGCGCACGACATAATCTTTGTCACGCAGCGTTTTTTGCAAAAGCATGACAAGCAGCTGCAAAACCTGATCGCCGACCAAATGCCCGAAGGTATCATTAACCGCTTTAAAGTAATCGATATCAAGCATCAATAAACAAAAATCCCTTCCTTTTTCGCTTGCTTCCTTAAATGCTTCCTCTAAAAATCCGGCTAAAACATTTCTGTTATACGCACCGGTCAGAGGGTCAAGCGCGGAGTTTTTGATGATATTTTGCTGTTCCTGCTCCAAATCGACAACTTTTTTATTCAATCTGTTCAAAATGCTTTGAAAGAATGTTGCGTCATAATAAATGGAAACCAAGCCTTTCTTACGGCTTTCCGTTTCAAAGCCGGAGAGCCAGTAAACATAATTCCTCTGTTCATCATCAAGTCCGAGGCTGAATTCCTGCTGGACAATAGCGGACTGGTCAATGGCATATTTGCAGTTTTCATAAAAAACTTCCCTGTCTTCATCGGAAAAATACGCCAAATGCGTAACGTCCAAACCTTGATAATCGGTTTGGTTCATACGCACGACTTTCTTATATTCTTCGTTTACGAGCAAAAATTTCGCATTTGCGTCTTTTATGGCGACAGGCAGCGGAATGGCATTGAAAGCACTTAAAAAATACTGATTGTCTTCTTCCATTTTTTTAATTTGTGCAAGCCGGGCTGAATGTTGTTTTCTCAATGCCTCAAATTGTGCTTGTTCTTCACCTGAAAGCTTATTCCACAACGCTTCTTCCGCACTGAAATCATGCATATTCATAAGCCATTGATAGCAATTTTCCGATATGTTCATACTAATCTCTGCTGTCTTTTATAATGAAATCACTCAATGATGACAAAGTTGAAACAAGATAACATTTTGTTTTTTCTTGTTTTATTCCAAAAACTTCACTTGAAAACCCCGTAGGTTCTCCTTTCCTTCGCAGATGAAATTTCCGTGCCGTCTGTTCTCCTTTTCCGGTCAAAACCAAACAGGAAAGCGCAAAACCCGCTTTTATTCCAAAAACGACATCTTCCATCTTATCCCCGACCATGGCGCATTCATCCGCGCAAATGCCATGTTTTTGCGATAAGTATTCCCACATTCCGAGGGCGGGCTTGCGGCAGGAACATTCTTCCTCCGGCGCATGGGGGCAAAAGGCGTAATCGGAAATTTCCACACCCTTTTCAAGCAAGAGCTGTTTCAGCGCCTCTTGGCAGGCAAAAAAATCATTTTCTGAAAAATAGCCTCTGCCAATTCCGGATTGGTTTGTTACCACAAAAATCTTAATAGCATTATCCCGTAACAATTTCAAGGAATTTGACACCCCCGGAAAAAGTTCCACTTGGGCGGGGTCGGAAAGATAATGCTTATCGAGAATAAGCGTTCCGTCCCTGTCTGCGAAAAGATATTTAATCATAAAAAATCCCTATGAAAATTTCCGGCGCATACGCCGTTCCTCTACCAGGAATTTTCCTGTCACGGAAGCCGGGTCCGCCATAATAGCCTCCGGCGTGCCCTCCGAAATAATGGTTCCGCCATTTTCGCCGCCTCCGGGACCGATGTCGATAACATAATCGGAAGCCAAAATCACATCCGTGTTATGCTCGATAACGACAACGCTCGCCCCGCGCTCCACCAGCTGGTGCAAAACCGTCACCAGTTTGCCCACTTCGTGCATGTGCAGCCCCGTTGTCGGTTCATCCAGAATATATACGGTATTCGGCAAAGAACGCTTGCCAAGCTCGCGGGAGATTTTTATCCTTTGCGCTTCTCCGCCTGAAAGCGTCGTTGCCGGCTGCCCTAAACGGATATAACCGAGTCCCACGCTTTCAAGCATGGCAAGCCGCCTTTCCAGAGAAGGATAATTTTCAAAAAACTGCCTTGCTTCGCTTACCGTCATATCCAACACTTCGGCGATATTCTTATCCTTATAGCGGACTTCCAGCGTTTCCCGATTAAAACGCTGACCTTTGCAAACATCGCACTGCACAAAAATATCAGGCAAAAAGTGCATTTCGACACGGATCTGTCCGTCGCCTTTGCACGTTTCACAGCGCCCGCCCGCAACGTTGAAACTGAACCGTCCCGCCTTGTACCCGCGCCGTTTCGCGTCCTGCGTCATGGCGAAAATATTGCGTATCTCATCAAAAATCTTCGTATAGGTTGCAGGATTGGAACGGGGCGTCCTGCCGATAGGGCTTTGGTCAATGGACACGACACGTTCGATTTTATCGATATTGACAATCCTCTTCACTTCCCCCGGCTGATCGACCTTTATCCCGCAGTGCATGGCTATATGCTTATACAGCGTATCAATCACAAGGGAGCTTTTGCCGGATCCGGAAACGCCCGTCACACACGTAAGCAAACCTAAAGGAATGGCGCAGTCGATGTTTTTGATATTGTTGGTCGTCACGCCTTTCAAGGTTAAAAACTCTTTGGGCTCGCGCCGTTCATCGGGAAGAGGGACTTTCATATCCCCGCGCAAATATTTTGCCGTAAGCGAATGCGCATTTTTATACAATTCCTGCACAGTTCCCGCAAAAACAAGTTCTCCGCCGTTCGCCCCCGAAGCAGGTCCCAGTTCCAAAATGGTATCCGCCTCGCGGATAGTCGCTTCGTCATGCTCCACAACCAAAACCGTATTGCCTCTGTTTTGCAGGCTTCGCAGCGTTTGAATAAGCCGCTCGTTGTCACGGGGGTGCAGACCGATGGACGGTTCATCCAAAACATAGGTCACCCCGACCAAACCGGAACCGAGCTGGGAAGCAAGACGTATGCGCTGGGACTCCCCGCCGGAAAGGGTTATCATGGAACGGGCGAGGGAAAGATAATCAAGCCCCACATTGAGCATGAAAGAAAGACGGTGCGTCAATTCCTTCAATAAAGGTTCGGCAATGATCGCATGCCTGCCGGTAAATTCCAAACTTTCAAGCCAAGCCAAAGCCTTTGCAATGGAAAGACTGCAAAATTCATAAATATTATATTCTGCCGCCGGATTTTTAACATGGGCTTTGCCCACTTTCACGCAAAGCGCTTCCGGACGCAGCCTTGCCCCTTTGCACTGCGGACAGTCCACCGCATAGCTGTATTTCGACAAAATTTCACTCCATGCATCGCCATGCGCCATGAAACGCTCCAGCAAATACATCACCCCGGACCAGTGGGCATTACCGCTTGCGCTTTCGTCCAGCGCCCGATTGAGGCTTGTTCCGCCCATGAAATTCCGGCGCAGGCTTCCTGTTCTGTTCACACCCCCCGCTTCGCCATGAAAAAGGGCTTTTTTGGCTTCTTCGCTGAAATCTTTCAAAGGCGTATTCAACGTGAAACCATGCCGCCTGCCCAGTTCCGCAAGAGGTTTTTCTATTTGCTTCCATGTATACGGGCTGGAAAACGGCGCCAATGCCCCCTCGGCAAGGGACAGGCTTTCATCCGGCGCGATAAGTTGGGAATCGAACGTCGCCACAGTGCCTATGCCTGCGCACTGCGGACAAGCCCCCTGCGGGCTGTTGAACGAAAAAAGCTGCGGAGAGGGAACCGGCATTGTCGTATGGCATTTAGGGCAAACGCTGTCTGTCGAATGGACGACGTCTTCCCTGCCCTCGCAGGACACAATGATACGCCCCTCACCGTATTTGAGAGCCAATTCCACAGAATCAGCCAGACGGGTGCGCATGTCTTCCTTGATAACCAGCCTGTCAATGACCAAATCGATACTGTGCTTTTTATTCTTATCCAATTCAGGCGCTTCATCGAGGGTGTAAATTTTCTTTTCTTCACCAAGAGTCGCCACCCGCACCCGCACAAAACCGTCAGCTTTCAATTTTTTAAACCTGTCCTGATGCGTGCCTTTTTGCATTTCCACAAGCGGCGCAAGCAAAACAAGCCGTGACCCTTGCGGCAAATCCATGATGTCGGCGATGATTTCATCAGAGGCGCGGGCTTCAATTGGAGTACCGCACTTCACACAATACATCGAACCGAGCCGCGCGAAAAACACCCTTAAAAAATCATACACTTCCGTCACCGTGCCCACAGTCGAGCGCGGATTTCGCCCCGTGGTCTGCTGCTCAAGACTTATGGCGGGAGAAAGCCCCTCGATTTTATCCACCAAGGGCTTATCCATTTTAGGCAAAAACTGGCGGGCATAGGCGGACAAAGACTCCACATAGCGCCTTTGCCCCTCTGCGTAAACAATATCAAAAGCAAGGGTCGATTTGCCGGACCCGGAAGGACCGCACACAACCACAAGTTCATTGCGCGGAATACGCACATTGATATTTTTCAAATTGTGCTGTCTTGCCCCTTCGACAATGATCGCACCGTTTTGCTCCGTATTTTGCTTTATCTCGTTTTTCTTTTCTGACATATTGTTTCCTTTTTCTTTGCAGTTACGTTAATATCATTTCTATAATATTTGGCAAGCACAAAAAATCATACGAAAAAAGCCCCTTATCTTGGGGAATAAAGGGCTAAAAAAGGAGGCAGTTTAAAGGAGAGTTTTATATAAACGGTGTTTTTATAGGGGTTCCGAACTCCCCTTGCTTTATAAGCTATGTAAACATATCAAATCAGAACTTTGATATGATACCTGTTTATCAGCAAGGACCGTGCCAAACATACGAAAAATAAAAATATAATAAATTCAATAAAATAAAAATATATTTTTTACAAACTCATCTCACAGCCCCTGCCGCCTATACAATCTTTGCACAGTTTTTCCGCCTTTCTGTATAAATTTTATACAGCATATGAGCCCATACAAAATTCATCCATATGCCTTTTGTTCTTTTCTTATCTCACTTAAAAAATTATTCCTCTTTAATCAAACTTTTCAAGCAATTACGAAATTCATTTACAGAAGTCACTTTTTTCCATTTTATTTTATCAAATTGTTTAAAATATTTTTCTTGGGCATTTATGGCAGATATTTCTTTTTCCCGCAAATTATCTGATTTTGCTTCGACAATTAAACCAACTTGCACCTGTTTATTATTTTTTATGGCATAAACAAAATCAGGACTTGTTGTTCCGCCGGTATAAAGAGGAACTTTTACACTACGTCTTGGAAGTTTTCCAAAAACAAGAACTTCTTTCTGCGGGGCTTCTTTCAAGATATCTTGCTCTATGCCACTGTCGAAAACTTTTTTGTCATACAAATAATTTTTCTCAACCTCAAAGGTTTTATCTTCCTTTAGACCCAATAAATTTTGCTCTATTTCATCAAGGAAAACACCGTCTTTCATAAGGCTGGTTGCGGCAATAAAATCTAAAGAATTATATTCATATCTTGTTGAAAAATATTCTGCAAATTCTTTTTCAAAATTAACATTGATATTATTCACAGAATTGATATTGAATTGCTCTTTATTCACTCCATCAGGATATAATTCACACATTGCCTTATGAATTATATGTACAGGAATATTGGTAACCATTGAAAGTTTTTGTAAAAACACACCATAAGGCAAGGTTCCCACAGGAAAATTCAAATCTTCTGTCGTTTCCTTGATAACGAGCATATCATTTTCAACAACCAATTTTTTATGAACAATAGTTCCGGAATTTAATTGAAAGGCATTATTTTTTAAGGAATGTTTTAAAATATTTTTTAAATCTTCATTAGGGATTTGGTCATACTCAACCATAAATCTTTTTGTAATTTGTTTCCATAATTCCCTAATTTTTTCCCAATTTTCTTTCCGTAATTTTACTTTAGAATTTTTTCTGCCATTTTCAGTAATAATATTTTCTTTCAGAACATATTCTTCAGGCAAATATTTTACAAATTCTTCAAAATTTGTAATCTCACCCTCACGGTTAATAATTTTCTCAGTCAGCAAAGAAATAAAAAGCTCGTCCCTATTTTTTTCTGTGCATTCCTTCCCTTGTTTTTGCAAAACAATATCGCACAATTCATCGGTTATTTTTTTATATAATTGTTTATTATCACTAACAATTTCCTCTTTTAAACTTTGTGCAAAATCTTTTTCCGACCAATCAATAATTAAATCTAAGTAATAATCTTTATCCGTGTTTGACATTCTTTTACCGCTGGCATTCACGGGTAAACGCAAGCCCCTGCCGACTTCCTGAATTTTGCTTATTTCACTTCCGCTTTTCCGTAATTTTGTAATTACAAAAATATTCGGATTATCCCAGCCCTCACGTAATGTCCATTTTGAAAAGAAAAACCTTCGCACAACCCATGCACTATTTTTATCTTTAAAAGAAAGCATTTCCGATTTATTTCTCAAAATATCGTCAATCTGCTTTTGAATTTCTTCATCAGCCTTTCCTGTATCTTCCGCAAAATAGCCGGCATGGGTTTGCCCGATATTTTTTAAACTTTCTTTTAAAAATTCTTTATATTCTTGGTTCGTTTCCTCTTTTATCAACGCTTCAAGTTTATGTTTTAATAATTCTTCAAATTTTTGTTTAAGCCAGCCCTCATTTTCTTTATTACGGTAACTCTTAATATCATCAATAAAAAATAAGGATAAGGTTTTTATATTCTCTTCCCAGTTTTCTTTTTCTTTTTTAAAATGCGTATCAATAGCTTGTTTCAATAATATTTCCTGATAACTTTGCAGAAAAACATCGGAAACCAACTGCATATTGCTTTCAAGATTCAACCCGTTGGAAAGAAGTTTCTCTTTTCCTCCAACATAGTATAAATTGCCTCCGAAATCATCGGGTAACAATTCTCCCTTTTCTATTTGATATTTCTTATTATCCTTTTTTAATGTCAATGCAGTATTGGTTAACCCGACAACTTTATAAATTGAGCTTTCCTCTTTTATTAAACTTGGATATTGGATATTTACCCCTTTGACCAAACGCTGATTAAAAGAAGACAACGCATTTAAATCATAGACCAAATTTTTATAATCGATTTTTTTCTGCTTATTTTTGCCGGTTCCGACTTCAATTTCCGGAAACGTCGCCCCAAAACGGAGAATACATTGCGGGGCTAACTCCTGAATGCTCCGCATCGCCTTATTATCTTGTTTAAATCTGTGTGGTTCATCAATAATGATAATAGGCTTAATTGCTTTAATAGCGGGATATATCTTTGAATACGAATCAAGCAATGTCTGGTCGAATTCCTTGGTTTCCATACTCCGCAACATGGCGTCGTTAATCAACAAACAAAAAACAGTATTTTTTTCATGCATTGAGCCGTCTAAAAAATCTTTGAGGTGGCTTGGAATGGTTTTTCTGCCTTTTTTCGTTTCAAAATCTTTACTGTTTATTACAGATAAAGCGACTGTGTAGTTTGTTTTTAAAACTTCATTTAAATGTTTTTGCACATATTGTGCCTTTATAAAATTTTTCGTGCCTTCTTTAATCGCAAGGCTGGGAACGACAATAATAAATTTCTGCAAGCCGTATTCAGCAAAAAGTTCATACATTATCCGTGTATAAACATAGGTTTTGCCCGTACCTGTTTCCATTTTAACATCAATAAAATTTTTCACCTGCACATCGGGATTTGCCTCAGCTTTTCTTCGGGAATTATCTTTTTGGGAGAATTCTTTCAATATACATTGAAGCGCTTCTTCTTGGTGCGGTAATTGCTCTAAAAAAAGTTCCATATTAAAATCTCTCTATGATATTAATCTGTTTTTCAACATCAAGAACACTTTTTAAATTATTTTTCAATTCGGTTAAATTGGTAAAATCAAAACTGTGATTATACAAATAAATAGTATTAACACGTTGCTTTCTTTTACCAATCATATTGAGAAATTCTTTTGTATGCCCGCTGTTCCAGCCCTCATTGATAAAATATAAAGAGCGGTACGCATCAGGAGAATAAGCAACATAATCTTTAATATGCAATCCCTGAATAGGAGTATTAAATGCAAAACCGTCAGCAATAAGCCATGTTGCAAGAAGCGTATCTTTTCCTGTTGCAGACAAATCAGTATTCAGACTCTTGCCAGAAAAATCATCCAAGGATAATTTATCACTATCCCAAAGCAACGGCTTATTGGGATTAAATTCTTCAATTTTAGCCAATATCTTAGTATCGGAAACAGAAGCGATTTTATAATGTTTAAAACCGCTGCTGTCTTCTAGTTTTTTTGCTGCGTTTTTAATCCTCTGTCTGCTTATTTCGTCAACAGTCTTATAGCCTTGTTTCTGTGCTTCCGAATTTTCTTTGACCGGTTCGTCAAGCTGAACCATAATATATTTGCGGTTGCCTCCGTCCTCTTTGTTTAGTTGCATGACAGCATGGGCGGTAGTTGCGGAACCTGCGAAAAAGTCAAGGATAATGTCATCACAATTCTTATTTAATATCGTTGCACTTAATATAAAATCTTTTAATAATGATACTGACTTAGGATAATTGAAAATATTTTCTAAATTTAATTGTTTTAAATCATGTACACCATTTTTATTTAAATGTTTTACAATTGTATAAAGTTTTGATGTATCATCTGCAATTTTTCTATATCTTCCTACAATATTTTTATTTTCTTTTGGAATTAATATATAATCACCTTTTATTATTCCTTCATCAATTTCATCTTTCTTTTTTTGGTCATAAAAATTTAAAATATCCTCATAAGAACAAGTTCCATATTTTCCAAATTCTTCCCGTAACCAATCTGTTTCTATCCAATATTGTTCACCATTTTTTTCTATAATTTGTCCTCTTATATCTTTAGGCTTTCCTAATGGCGTATATTTTAATATGTTTTTAGTATAAGCTAATAAGTAATCATGCCCAATTACAGCATTTTTTGCCAATCCGCCACCTTCTGAACGTATTACTATAAAATTTGCAATAAAATTCCCTTCTCCGAAAATTTCGTCGCAGATTAATTTCAAATTTGCCTGTTCATTATCGTCAATGGAAATAAAAATAACCCCGTCTTCTGTCAGTAAGCGTTTCGCCAAGGCTAAACGGGGATACATGAATGTCAGCCACGCAGAGTGTGAGCTTTTACCTTTCAGGCTTTTTACCCGTTCAATTTCTTCCGAAGATAAGCCTAGTTTTTCTTCCAACTCTTTGTCCGTAAATTTAAAATTATCCTTATACACAAAGTCATCACTGCCCGTATTATACGGAGGGTCTATATAAATAAGCTTTATTTTATTGGTATAGGCTTTTTGCAAATGCTTTAGGGCTTCCAAATTATCACCGGTAATAAAAACATTTTCGCTGTTTTTATTTTCTTCCCGTTCATTCCATGCAGTATCAGGCACAAGCATTGTTTCCGTATCCAGTTCTTTTATATACTTGGCATAACTTTTCCCGACAAATCTTAATTGAAAACCGTCACCAATTTCGTCCTTATCATATTCCATATTGAGAGCATTATTATTTTTTATAATTGCTTGCAAACCATTATTCATAACCACCTCAATTTACTATTAACTTAAATTTTACTTTCTTTAATCAAGATACACTGTTCCCCTTATGAAAGCAAGGTAAATCACCGACAGCGGATTTGCTCCGTGTCTTCGGCAAAACCGTTCCATTTCGTATTCACGCAAAAAAGCCGCCCGGCAAGCAGGCGGCTTTAGTTTTTTACCAATACATTTTTAGGTATTACTTCACTTCGCGGTTAAATTCGTCAAGAGCCATGCTTACGAACTTGCCGAGGGCGAACAAGGCGATAATGTTCGGAAGCACCATGATACCGTTGAAGAAGTCCGCCAGATTCCAAACAAGGTCGACCTTGAGCACGGAGCCGAGGACCAAAAAGACGATGATAACAAGCTTATACGGTCTAACCGCCTTTGTTCCGAACAAATACTTGATGTTTTGTTCACCGAAGAAAGACCAGCTCAAAATAGTCGAACCTGCGAAGAAGAACAAACAGACGGCAACAAAGGTGCTGCCGAGAGGTCCGAGCCCGATGGTGAAGGCTTTTTGAGTAAGAGCTATGCCCTGCGGCACGGCATTCGGATCGGTTCCAAGCGCGCCGGTCATAAGAATGACGAATGCCGTCATATTGAGCACGACAAAGGTATCGAAGAAAACACCGATAATGGCGACCAAACCTTGCTGGGCAGGATATTTAACCTTTGCGATAGCGTGCGCATGAGGCGTTGAGCCCATACCGGCTTCGTTTGAGAAAAGCCCGCGGGCAACCCCGTAACGCATGGCTTCCTTAATGCTCGCCCCGATAACGCCGCCTGTTGCAGCCATGGGGTCGAAAGCGCCTACAAAAATCATTTTGAAAGCCGGAATAAGCTGGTCGATATGGATAACCATAACAATAACGGCACCGATGATATAAAGCACCGCCATGAGAGGCACCATTTTTTCCGTGGTATATGCCAAACGGGAAACACCGCCGAGAAAAATGAAACCGACGAAAGCGGCAACAAGCAAACCGATGACAAAAGGAGGAATGCCGAAAGCGGTATAAAAAGAATCGGCGATGGAGTTCGCCTGCACCATATTTCCAATAAAACCGAGAGCCAAAATAATGGTTACGGCGAAAAATCCCGCCAAAGCTTTGCTGCCGAGCCCTTTGGAAATATAATAAGCAGGTCCGCCGACACTGTGCCCCTTATCATCTTTTGTCTTATAAATTTGAGCGAGGACAGCTTCGACGAAAATGGTCGCCATACCGAAGAAAGCCGCAATCCACATCCAGAAAATAGCACCCGGACCGCCGCATGCGATAGCTGTTGCCGCACCTGCCATATTCCCCGTGCCGACTTGCGCCGCAACGGCGGTTGTCAGGGACTGGAACGAACTCATGCCGTCCTTGCCTGCCTTTTCCCCCTGTAAGGACATATCGCCGAAACCATAGCGAACAGCCTTGAAAAAGCGTTTAACCTGGACGAATTTGAGTTTCAAAGTAAAATAAATGCCGGCACCAACTAAAATCGGAATCAGACAATATGGTCCCCAAAGGATGCTGTTGATATCTGAAACCAACACATTAAGTTGATCCAAAATCTGGTTCATGCGAAACCTCTCAAAATTAATTGTTTAACCAAAAGACTCAACCATTTTTACAATTTTGTAAAAATAAATAATACTGTATTATACAAGAATAAGCAAGCATTATCTTCTTAAATTAAAATTCAATCATACCGATAAATATCTTTTCCTTGGCAATATGATTATCAAGAAGAAAAAGAACTCTTCGGCGAAAAACAAAAATTACAATATTGTAAATAGAGCAGTTCAAACCGATACGGGGGCAAATCTGAAAACGTTCATACTGGAAAAAAAAACGCTTAAGCGGTTTTTGAAAAACGGGATAAAATGAGAAACAAAATAAAACGGTTTCGTCAAAGAAAAAAAAGCCTCATATCGCTATAAGGCTTTGGAAATTTTAGTGACTTTATGAGATTTTACGGCAAACCCCGCGTCCATGAGCTTTTTCAGTTCCTTCGCCCGTATGGTATCGGTGTTCGCCCCTAAAATGACAGCCAAAAGCCTTGTGCCCCCGCGCCGTACCGTGCTGACGATATTGTAACCCGAAGCCCTCGTCCAGCCGGTTTTCAGCCCGTCCGCCCCTTGGTATCTGCCAAGCAGCGGATTTTTATTTCTCAATACATAGTCGCGGTAGGCGTATTGCTTCGTATTATGATACGTCAGGCACTCGGGGTGCGTCATGATATAATTCCGGCTCAAGGCGAGCATGTCGTTCGCCGTTGTGTACTGCCCTTTCGCTGGCAATCCATTGCAGGTTTTAAAAACGGTATGGTTCATTTTAAGGCGTCTTGCCTTTTCATTCATAAGCCGTACGAATTTTTTTTCGGAACCTGCCATATGTTCCGCAATGGCGACGCAGGCGTCATTGCCGCTTGCAACAGCCATGCCGTACAAAAGCTGTTTTACCGTGACAATATCGCCCTTTTTCAGGTGCATGCTCGAACCGCCCGTGCACGCCGCCTTCCGGCTGACTTTCACTTTCGTATCCAAGCTGATTTTTTTGGCTTTTATGGCATCAAAAACCAAATACATGGTCATAATCTTCGTAAGCGAAGCAGGCGGAATTTTCTTGTTTTCATTTTGCTTATACAGCACCTTAACGGAGTCCAAATCCATTAAAATCGCCCCGCGCACATTCAGCGGCGCGGCGGCGGCATGAAAACCGAAACTAAAAAAACAAAGCAAAACACAAATTATCCGGGCGATCATCATTCTGTTTAATACCATTAAAACCGTTGTTTTCTTTTGGAAGAAGAAGGAATATTCAATGCCGTCCTGTATTTCGCCACGGTTCGGCGGGCGATGTCAACCCCTATTTCCTGTTTTAAAAGCTCGCAAAGCTTCTCGTCGGCAAGGGGGTTTTTGGGGTCTTCCTTACCAATCATCTTCTTAATAAGCGCTTTCACGCTTTCCGAACCGACAGAGTCGCCGTCGTCGGAACTCAGGGCGCTGTTGAAGAAAAATTTCAGCTCAAACACCCCATGCGGCGTGGAAACATATTTATTGGTCGTAATACGGCTTACAGAAGATTCATGCATTTCAATATCTTCCGCTATATCTTTTAAAATAAGAGGCTTCAGCTTATCCACGCCCTCCTCGAAAAACGGACGCTGGAATTTGACTATGCTTTCCACAACCTTATAAAGGGTGCGCTTTCTTTGTTCAAGACTTTTGATAAGCCATGAAGCGGACGCTATTTTCTTATTGGTGAAATCTTTCACCTCGGCAGAAACATTGCCCTTATCCAAAAAATCATTCAGGCGCAAATTGGGAATATCTTCATCGTTCAATAAAATGACAAAATCGCCGTCACTCGGAAAAACATACACGTCAGGGCTGACATACAACGGTTCGCTTTCGCCGAAACTCGCTCCGGGCATGGGGTCGAGGGACTGGATAATATCAAGGTATTCCTTGAGGGTTTCCATATCCAAATGGAATTTGCGCAAAAGGGGCTTGTATCTGTGCGTTTCAAGGTCAGTAAGGTGGTATTTGATAAGCTCGACCAAAACAGGGTCACGGTCGTATTTCAGCACTTCCACCTGCACAAGCAGACATTCCTGGGGCGTTCTTGCGGCAACCCCGACGGGGTCAAGACGCTGCACCTTATAAAGCAGTTCTTCGACCTTTTCCGCACTGCTTCGCGTCGCCTCCGCTATTTCGGAAAGTTCGGCACGCAAATACCCGCAGCTGTCCAGATTTCCGATAATATTTTCGCAAATATCCAGCTCTTCTTCGGTAAAAGAGGAAAGGCGGAGCTGCCACATGAGGTGATCGTCCAAAGAACTTTTTTCCGCATAGCGTGTTTCGATAAAATTATTGTCTTCTATGGATTCGTATTCATGGGCGGACGAAGTCTTGGGAGCGGAGGAAAGTTCCCCCAAATAATCTTCCCAATCGCCGTTTTTGTTTATCTCTTCAAAGGAATATCCCTCATCGGCTTCGGAACTTGCACGACTTTCATTCAATTCCGAAAAGTTCTCGTCAACATCGGAAAGTTCCGGCGAGCCTTGAACCTCTTCCAAAAAAGGGTTTTCAAGCAATTCCTGCTGAATATGCTCCACAAGCTCCAGTCTGGACATTTGCAGCAATTTTATGGCTTGCTGCAATTGCGGCGACATAAGAAGCTGCTGCGTCTGCTTCAGCTGTTGTTTAAGCTCCAAAGCCATAACCCTTCTCCAAAATCAAGATCTCCTTCGCATGCATTTCTTATGCCATAAGTATTTTTTTATTGCAAGCTAAACAAGATAAAAAATCCATTCTATAATAAATAGAGTTTGTTAGAATAAAAAGCCTTGCTAAAAGCGCTAATTTGTGACAAAATGTAAGAAATACAAATCAGAGGTTTTTTATGGATATAAATCAAATACGCACCCAACTTTCTTCCGCAAAAGTAAGCGCCAAAAAAGGCGATTTGGCAGGTTCCCTAAAACGCTTCATTTACGCAATGCACGCCCTCGTGCAGTCCAACACGCCCGTTTCCACCGAACTAAAAAGCCTTATCCGCGACACCACGATGGAATACAACGCGTTCACCCAAGTAAAGGACGCATTGAACATTTCTTTCAGCTACACGGCGGGCGAAGAGAAAAAACTGCTTGTGACCTGCATGAAAGCCTATGAACACCTGACCAAAAACCAAAAAGAGGAAGAGAGTTACGAAGACGCCCTCAAGCGCAAAAAAGCGCTTGACACCTATTTAAATTCCGCAAAAGACTTCTTAAGCAGGGATTTTCTTGAACAAGCCGACACAGCCGTTGAAAAGGCACTGGAAAATTATAAGGACGAACATGCCATTTTCGCCTATATCGGCGAACTTTATCTGCAAAAAAACTATATCACGCGGGCGAAACATTTTTATAAACGCGCCACAGAAGCGGAACCGAACAACCAAGCCGTAGCGAAAAAATTTATTGAAATCAGCAAAATGCAGCAAAAATAAGAGGGGTTATGCAGCAACTATCGTTTATTCATGTTTCTGATTTGCATTTGGACAATTTTCCTCCCGTGAAACAAGAAAATGATGAAATGGCAATCCGTCTGCATGACGCCCCTTACGAGGCATTGAAAAATTTACTGGAACTTTGCAGACAAAAATCACCGCAATTCATTGTTTATTCGGGTGACATCCACGAGCACGGGCTTTTAAGCCTGGAAGCCCGTTTTTGTCTGACAGATTTTTTCAACGAGCTGAAAACGCTGGATATTCCTTTTTATTACGCCTGCGGCAATCACGACCACTTAGGGCAAAACGACAGCTTTTTCCAAAATTTTGAAAATGTTTTCCGCTTTTCCGAAAACTGGTCGCATTTTCCTTATCCCCCTAGTAAGAAAGAAGATACGGAGAACGAAACGGACCGATGCGCGCCCCTATGCAGCATATACGGCGTCAGCCACAGCACCCGCAAGGAATTGAAAAATTTTTTGAAAGATTTTTCCTGCGATGCCGCAGCCCCGTTCAATATCGGCGTTCTGCACGCGACAGTGAGCAGCTCCGATAAAATCAAAAATACCGACAAACACGTCGTCGCCCTTTGCAGGGAAAAAGATTTCAACAGCTTCCCCATTGATTACTGGGCGCTGGGACATATCCACGAACCCGCCGTCATTCAGGAAAGCCCCTTTCTCGCCTATGCGGGCGCGATGCAGGCTACCCGCATGAGTGAAACAGGAGCCCGCGGAGCGACGCTTGTCACCGCGGAACATTTTGAAAACAAAACGGAGCAGAAAATCCATACGGAATTTTTTCCGCTCGCCCCGCTTGAAACCTATTCCCTCTCCCTTACCCTCGCCATGGATGAAGAGCTTGAAAATACCGAACAATGCCTTGAATATTTTCTTTATGCATTCAAAAAAGAATACGCGAAATTTGAAAAAAATCCTCTTTGCCGCACAAGAATTTTCAATCTTTATCTCGAAGGACAGCACGATTTGTACGAAGAACTGCAAGAGGAAGGGTTTATTCAAAACCTGAAAAGCAAACTTGAAGAAATTGAAACAGACGCAAAAATTTTTATCAAAAAAATCAAATGCCTGATCCGCCCGCGTTTCGGCTATGAAAACGCTCATAAACGCGATGATTTACTGGGAGAAGTGTTCAGACTGCTGGAAACGCTCCGCCAGGACCCGGAAACCTTTGAGAGCATCCTCAGAAAATTGGATAATGATTTCAAAATCAAGAATGAAATCGAACTCGGATTTTTCGCCCATGGCGATAAACGCAGCAAAAAACAATTGGAAAAATATCGGAAAACGCTGCTCAAAGCATGCGAGAATATTTGCGTTAACGTATTGGAACCCAAATAATTCGGTGGAAATATGTATATTAAAAATTTTCATATTGAAGAATTCGGTCCTTTAGAAAATATTGATGTTGAA
The DNA here is from genome assembly GCA_003512875.1 of Desulfovibrio sp. Lineage (GTDB taxonomy): Bacteria > Desulfobacterota > Desulfovibrionia > Desulfovibrionales > Desulfovibrionaceae > Taurinivorans > Taurinivorans muris. The sequence goes on from DONZ01000192.1 coordinate 23,711, forward strand.
AATCTGCCCCAAACAATGGCGGTTTTTCTTGGCGACAACGAAGCAGGCAAAAGTTCTTCAATGGAATTTATCCGCACCATGCTCACGGGTATTCCCAACAGACGTGACCTCTTTTCCCAGTCCATCAAGAAATTCAGGGGCGGAACCCTTCTTCTGGAAGATGAAAAATATGGCGGAATGCGTGTGGAAAGAAATTTTTCCGCCCGCTCCAACCGCAATTTAAAAGTATACGACGAAACCGGAAAAAAAATTGAAAACACGATTTTTTTCAATGCAACAGATAATATCTCACAAGATGTGTACCGCCTTGTTTTCGGGTTCAATCTGGCGGAACTGCAAAATTTTTCCGCGTTTCAAGACACCAATATCCTTGAAAACGTTTTGGGCGCAAGCTATGGGCTCGGACTTATCACTCCCGAAGTCGCCTTGCAGAAAATCCAAGAACAAATGGACAAACTGTATAAGGCGAAAGGCAAAACATCCGTACTGCAGGCGCTGTTCGCAAAATGGAAAGATGAAAACGCGCTTTTTGAAGAAACGAACCAACGGGTAAAAAAATTTGACGAACTGCAAAACAGGCTTCAAAGCGCAACCCTTTCCTATGACGAATTAAAACAGGAAAAAATCAAGATAAAAGCCCATGCGGAAGAATTGCGCACATGCATAACACTTTGGGGACAATGGAAAAAATGGGCGGACCTGCAAAAAGAATTTATAAAAATGCAAGCCCTCACAGGCAAGTTTTTTGACGAACATGCCGATGACGCCGAAATTTTATTCACAAAAATTTTGGAACAGCGCAGCATGAAACAAAAATTCTTGGCTTCCCTTTCACACACGCAGCGGGAATTTGAATACAGACTGAAAAAATTCAATATCAGAACAAACCTTATAGCCCAGTATTTGCCGATTAAGAATTTAAATGCAAAATTTTTGGAAGCGCAAAAAATCATTGCTGAAATCCCTGCGCAAAAAGTTCAAATCGAGCAGGCTTTTCTCGCCCTTAACAAACAAAACAAAAAAATCCTTGAAGCGTGGCAGCTCTTCAATCCCAGCCCTCTTATCCACCATTACGAAAGCCCCGAACGTTTATTGGAACATTTCGGCACGGTTTTGGAAGACAGCCTTTTTCTTGACGATCTGGAAAAATCCGCAAGCCGGATCAGAGAAGCCAAAGCCCAGGTGCAAAACGCCAAAACAGCCTTGGAATATGCGAAACGCGATACGGAAAAAGCAAATCTCAAATACCAAGCCGTATTGAAAGAAAAAGCGGAAAACAATAAAAATTTAAATAAAAACAATTTGTTGAGCAAAGAAGAAATCGCATTTGAACAGCTGCTCCAGCAATGGCAAAACCGCTTGCAGGAAACCCAGGAAAAAGAAAACTCCTATCTTGACATTTCCACCGAAAAATATACGGAATTTTTAAACCAAAGCAAGGAACTGGGCTTTTCTTCCCTGCAGGACAATACCGTCAGCAAGGACAACGCAAAAGATTTTCTGCAGCATTACATGCAGCTTGCCCAAATCGTACGCGGCATCCACAGCAACGAAGAAGAAATTTTAACCGCTTTCAAACAATATGAACAAACTACCCAAGATTTGCAGCTGCAGGAAGAACACTTGCAGGAAAAAGCAAACAGAGCGAAACAAAACGGCGAACAAGACAAAAAACGTATTGAAAAAATCAACGCCATTGACAAAGCCACCCGTAACATCATCAGGCAGCTGGAGCAAATAGAGCAAAAAACGGAACCGGAATATGAACAAGAGGCATTGCCGAAATGGACCAAAATTCCCGCGCTTTTATGCGCCGGCACGGCTTTTTTGCTGCTTCTCTTACGCTTTACAAGCAGCAGTTCCCAAGTGGATATTTTTTTCGGAACATTGAACATCCCGTTTTTGCTGCCTGTCATTTTGCTTTTGGCAGGTATCGGACAAGGGGCTTTTTTATGGTATTTCCAACAAAAAAATGCCGGACAGCCCTCTTATTCCCCCAACGAGCAAGTTGACCTTCTTGTTCATGATTTACAGGAATTGCAGGACATCCAAGAAAAACTTCTGCAAAACTTCTATCCGGAACAGGCAAAAGAACTTCCTCAAAACGAAGCCGCGGAAAAACAAAACGAAATGCTGCATTTTGACGAGGAACTGCTTCAGAAAATTGACGAAGCGAAACTTTCCTGGCTTACTCAAGTCATTGAAAAAGCGAAGGAAAGAGCGTCCCTTTACAGCCATTACGCAAAAAAATTCAATGCCGGCGCAGCAGAAGAAACACAAGAAAATCCCGACCCGCTCCAAAACCATGCCCGAATTGCAGAACTGAAAGAAAAAGCGGAACAGCTTGAAAAGCAAATCCGCAATTCCCTTTCCCAAGCGCAAGGCAGCATACGGTCCATGGCGGATGTGCCGAACTTCATGAGAACAATCCGCCGCCTGGATTTGCTGGTACAGGACATCAACACCATGAGCTTCAATGTGCGGCAGTGTCATGACGTTTACAATGAGTTCACGCAATGGCTGAAAACAGCCATTCCCCAATTATCCGACATGTTCGCCAAACTCCCCTCCGAGGAATATCTGCCTCGTTTAATCGAATACCGCCACACTATCCGGGAAGAACAGTTCAAACACATTCAAGAAATGCACGGGGCTATTTTCGCCGAAAGTTTGGCAAGCTTGGAAGAAAGCGCGGAACATTACGCCAATGTGGAAAAATCCCTTGCGGAGCGGAAGAACGCCTTGGAAAAAATTTATAAGCAATTGGCGGATTTTTTATGCAAAAACGGCTTGTTATCCGAAGACATGCATAATCAGTTCGTGCGAAAACTTTGCAACGAAGAACAGGAACAAGATATTTTTTCAGGCACATTTTCAAATGTCAAACAATGCGTGGAAATGCTTTACCACCTGCATACGCTTCATACGGAACAGGAAAACCGCAAAGAACAGTTGTCGGCGCAATATGAGGCGCTCAAAGATTTCATCGAACCCCTGCGGACAATTTTAATCCGTACCGACTTTTCTCCGAAAGAACCAATCCGCACGGAAAACGACTATATTCAGGCGTATCGGGACCTCATGCTTGAGCTTGCAAGCTCAAGCATGAGGTCCCG
>DONZ01000192.1:27124-28328 GCA_003512875.1 Desulfovibrio sp.
CGGGACCTCATGCTTGAGCTTGAAGAAGAATACGCCCTTTTCCAGCAAAAGGAAAACCTGCTGAAAGAATACGAGCAAGCAAAAGAGCGCTACAACCAAGCGAAAACAGATGTCCAGGAAGTGGAAAAAACACTGCAGGAGCTTTACGCCTCCGCCCATGTGGAAAACGAAGAAGCCCTCGCCGACCTTTTCGCCCGAATGAAAGAAAGCGAACGTTATACCCAGCAGGCTGTTATTATTGAAGAAAGCCTGAGGGAAGAAGCAATTCCGCAATTCATCGGAAAAAGCGATACGCCAAGCAAGCGGGAATACAGGGAATTGCCCGACCAAAAACCGCTGCCGGAAATTTTCGCCTATTTTGACGAAAACGCGAAAACCCGCTTTGAAGCGGAATTGGAAGAATTGCAGGAAGAAGACGCCGGACTTGACCGTATAGAAAAACATATCCAATCCCTGCAAGGCAAGGTTGAAGCGGAACGAACCTTCATGTATGAAGAAAGTCTTTCCAACGAAGCCGGCTACCGTATGAAAAAAACCGAAGAGGAAATAAAAGAAAACTATGAGTCATGGCTGGAATACGCCTTTTCAAAAGAAATTTTGGAACGCGCCAAAAAGCAATACGAAGAAAACAGCCAACCCCAAATCGTGCAGATCGCCTCTAAATTTTTCACTGAAATCACCGACAATGCATGGCAGGGGATAAAAGTCAATTTGGACGACAGAAGCGTCCATGTCATTGACGGAAACGGCAAATACCTGCAAGCGGAAATGCTCAGCCAGGGAGCGAAAGAACAGCTTTATCTTTCCCTGCGCCTCGCCCATATAAAAAACCGTTCGCTCACCAAACGTCCCCTGCCTATTTTAATGGACGACATTCTGGTCAACTTCGACGAACGGAGAATACGAAATACAGCCAAAGTTTTGGATTTAATGGTCCAAGAAACGCTTGATCTGTATAATAACCAGCAAATTCTTTTTTATACCTGCCATGAACGGACGGCAAAAATTCTTCAGGAAATCGTGCAGGGAACAAAAATTTACCGCGTCCAGGACAAAAAAATTTATGCCGAATAAAAAAGCGGGGAAATTTCCCCGCCTTTCTTTTTAAGAATTACGAAAATCAACCGATTTATTTTGCAGGCACTTGCGTTTCATTCATTTCGCAGGCAAACCGTTTACTGTGCGCCTGAAAAAACGAAGCAAG
>DONZ01000118.1 GCA_003512875.1 Desulfovibrio sp.
CTTTCCAATGCGGCAATCCAATGGAGCAAAAACCCTGCCGCCCTCATACGAACCTGCATGCGGCGTTTAAATCCTGACGGAACATTGGCATTGGCGTTTTTCGGTGAAAAAAATTTTCAGGAAATACGGGAAGTTTTTAATGTGGGATTAACATACCTAAACGGCAGTGAAATAAATGCTGTCATTCACCCCTGTCAATTAATGCATTTTTCAGAAGAAACAGAAGAAATGCGCTTTCCGGATACAATAAGCGTGCTGCGGCACATAAAGAATACCGGCGTGGGCGGAATGACCCATGTGCCAATTAAAAAAGAACAATTAAAACAATACGATAAAAAATTTCAAAACAAATTAACCTATCACCCGCTCTATCTTATCCTGAAAAATTCCGGCTAAATTTTCCGCAGTCAATTGCGGTAATTCTTCAGCACGCACAATCGGCGTATCGGTATACCGCGCCAATTCTTCACAGACATATTGCGTTGCCGTTTCAGCCGCTTTTTTCGGAAACCTGTTCAAAAGAAAAGCATTAACGTGCAAACCGTATTGTTTGGCGATTTTCTCCGTCAAAAGACAATGGTTGATGGTGCCAAGGCCTGAACGGGCGACAATAAGGCAAGGCAAAGCAAGATATTGTATGATGTCAGCCATAGCAAGCTTGTTTTCAAAACTTACGGGACAAAGCAGACCGCCCGCCCCTTCCACAAGCACGATATCATGCTCTTTCCGCAAAGCTGTGAAATCCGCTTTTATGGTATCGAGCGAAAAAGGAACACGGGCGAGCTTCATGGCGAGAGCCGGCGAACATTCCCCTTCAAGCAAATAGGAACACTTGCAAGCTATTGTTTTTGAAAATTTCCGCACAAAAGCAAGATCAGGAGCAATAAGACCGTCTTTTTCAAAATATGCCCCGCTCTGCAAAGGCTTGTACACGGCAACGTCATACCCCATTTTCTCCAAACAAAGGGCAAGGGCAGCCGTAATAACACTTTTGCCGACATCGGTATCCGTTCCTGTGATAAAAAGGCTTTTGCCCGCAAATGTTTTAAGCATCAGCCGAGCACCTCGCGCATGGAGTCGTATGCAAGCCGCAGCAAACTATCGATTTCTTCTTCCGTTATCACGTAAGGAGGCATGAAATACATGCAATTCCACATGGGACGGAGCAATACTCCGCGTCTTAATCCCGCCGAGTAAATTTTTTTGCCGATTTGTTCCTCATAGGCGAAGCATTCTTTTGTGCGCTTGTCTTTGACGATTTCAACGGCGCTGACCATGCCCCACTGCCGGATATCCCCGACATGCGGATAATCCCGAAATTTTTCCAGGCCTCTTTTAAAAGCCAGAATTTTCGGTTTTAAATATTCTTCCATATTCATTTCCTGCAATATGGCGAGATTTTCATTGGCGACAGCGCAAGCCAAGGGATTGGCAGTAAAACTGTGCCCATGGTAAAAGGTTTTCAGCCCGTCCTTATCCTCATCGTAAAAAGCGTAATACAGTTCGTCCGTGCAAAGCGTCACCGCCAAAGGCAAAAAGCCTGCGGTAAGGGCTTTCGCGGAACACACGATATCAGGAACTATGCCGGCGTGCTCGTAAGCATACAGTTTTCCCGTGCGGTAAAAGCCCATGGCAACTTCATCGTCAATCAAAAGCACCTGATATGCATCGCAAAGTTCACGAAGCTTCGTCAGATACTCCGCCTTATACATAATCATACCCCCTGCGGCTTGAATGAGAGGTTCTATGATTACGGCGGCAATTTCATCATGCCGCGCTTTTAATATTTCTTCAACGCCCTGCAAGCATTCAAGCCGGCAGTGCTCTTTCTCTTTCCCGCATGGGCAGCGATAGCAATAAGGACTTTTTTCCCTGATTATATCAAATAAAAGCGGGCGGTACACTTTATGATACATATCGATACCACCCACGGAAACAGCGCCCAGGGTATCGCCGTGATAGGCATTTTCAAAAGCGATGAACTTCTTTTTGGAAGCCTTTCCTTTCAGCTGCCAATATTGATACGCCATTTTCAAAGCCACTTCTATGGCTGTCGAACCGTTGTCGGAATAAAAAACATGCTTAAGCCTGTTATTGACTAACGTGATGAGTTTCTTCGCCAAAGAAATTGCGGGCTTATGCGTAAAGCCCGCAAAAATGACCTGTTCAATGGCGCAAGCCTGCTCATAAAGCGCTTTTGCGAGCCGCGGCTGGGCATGCCCCAAACTGTTTACCCACCAGGAGGAAACGGAATCCATATACCGGTTGCCGTCAATATCTTCAATATAAATACCCTCGCCTTTCACGATGCAAATAGGTTTTTCATCCCCTTCGTATTGCTTCATTTGGGTAAAAGGGTGCCAGACATATTTTAAATCATCTGCGATCCAATCTTGCTTATCCATTGCATATCACCACGTTCAGAGCAAATTCTCGTACACTCCGAGTATACGGATGTCATAACAAAATTCTTTCAAAGCAAGCGTAAGCTCCGGCTTTTCCCGTAAATCAGCTTGCGCATCCGCAAAAAAGCGGTATTGCCATGCGCTGCCCGGCACGGCATGATACGAAGGACGGGATTCCAATTTTGACAGGTTGATGTCCGCTTTATGCAAAATCTGCAAAACCTGCGACAAAGCCCCCGCCTTATCAACAACGGTAAAAGTGAAAGAAGTTTTGGGCTTTCTGAACACACCCGAATTTTGCTCTTTCGCAATCAAAGCGAAGCGGGTGATATTTTCTTTGCTGCCTGCGATGTCTTTTGCCAAAACATGGAAAGGAACATTTTCCCCGCAAAGCTCCGCAAGCCCCTCATGCCCGACAGTCGCCGCATTTTCTTCCGTCACTGCCCGTTTTGCCGCCTCCGCCGTCGAACTCATTTCCACAAGCCGCGCATTGGGGCAATGGGTCCGCAAGAACTCGTGACTTTGCATAAGCGCCTGCGGGTGTGAATAAATTACTTCAATACGCCGCATATCCTGCTGTTTGGAAAGCAAACACTGGCAAATGCCGCTGTAATGCTCCGCAACGATGGATACAGGATATTCTTCAAATAAATCAAGGCATTGCCCAACAGTTCCCTGCAAAGAATTTTCCAAAGGCACAAGCCCGTACCGCACTTCTCCGGCATGCACTTTCGCAAAAATAGCATTAAAATCATGGCAGGGCACAAAATTCAGACTTTTTCCCATGAGTTCCAAACCTGCAAAATGAGAAAAAGTACCCGCAGGTCCCAAAAAAGCCAACGATGTTTTTTGCTGCAATGAACGAGAGCAAGAAAAAATCTCCGTCCAAATATGCCTGATGCTTTCAGACGGCAAAACCTGCTTTTTCTCTTCACCTGCCGCAGAAAGATTGAGTTCCTGCAATTTTGCTACGATTTCTTTCTCCCGCAAAGGATAAAAAATTGTTCCGCCCTGTTTCGCTTTTGCAACTTGCTTGCTTAAATACGCTCTTTTTTGGAGCAAATCCAAAAGAGCGCCATCCAGCAAGTCTATTTCCTTTCGCAGTATTGTTAATGCTTCGGTGTCCATTCGTCATTCCGTAATATTTTCTTCAACACGCATGCCAAAATGGCGTCCTGCACAATCCAAATGGCATAAAACCTCATCCCCCTCTTTGAGGGAAACAACGCTCACAGGTTTGCCGTTTTTTCCGACCAAACGGATAGTTTCCGCGTTTTGCAGGAAAATACCGCCTGTTTTGCCGTCCTTTGTTTTTGCTTCAACCATAAGCATGGGTCGCACTTCAATTTTCACCCTTCCGACAACGGCACTTTTGCAGTGCCCGTTTTTATCCACGACAAGCACTTCCGAACCTGAACGGAGTTCCTGCAAATAACTGGTCTTATCATTGGGCATCATGGCGTAGGCATGCACGCCGCCCGCATTGACCCGAAACGGTCTTGAATTGACGTATTCGTTATCTTCCGTTTCCGCATGGACCAAAAAGGTGAAAGCGGAAGAATTGCCGCACAGCATGCCCTGCCCCGTTTCAAGCACGGACAGCGTGTCAACGCAAACCCTGTGTCCCAAACCCACAGTCTGGATTTTGGTAATCACGGCGGCTTCAAGCTGCATGGTTTCGCCGCCGGTTTGGGCTAATTCCATTATTTTTCGGATATCAGCCAAACCCTGCCCGGAAACGATGATTTTTTCAACGCCCCGTTCCAAAATTCCAAAAGCGAGCTTCGCTTCGGCATAGGAATTGACAGTCAGGCAAATATTCTGCGCGATGTCAGGTTTCGCCAAAAGGTTTTCCACCGGAATGATTTCAAATTTCGTCAACGTATGCAAAACAGCGGGATTTTGGCGCACGGCGTTCTCATACGCGAGTTCGTCTTCCTTTTTATCCAAGGCAAAGCATTTGACGCCTGACATGCCTAGAAACTGTACTCTTGCCAAGCCCTTGATTTCTTCGATATGAGCGTCTTCCGTAACAATACCGTCGACACCGGCTTCAAGAGCAAGCAAAACGGCATCCTTATCAAAGGGCGAAATTTCAGCAAAAACAGTACGTTTCATTATTCTTCTCCCATTTCCTGCAAGGCTTTTTCCATGGTCCAGCCTTCATGCACGACACCGCGCAAAACATGAAGCAGCTGACGTCTGTTCGGATGTTGGAAAACATTGCGCCCGACAGATAAACCCGCTCCGCCCGCTTTTACGGAATCATGCACAACCTGCAAAAAGTCTTTTGTGGAATTCATTTTCGCCCCGCCTGCGATGACAACAGGAATGCAGCAAGATTCAACAACATGGGCGAAACTGTCCATATCGCCGGAGTAAGGAACTTTTACGACATCGGCGCCAAGTTCGACCCCGACCCTTGCGCAGTGGGCGATCAAATCCGGATCATAGGAATTTTGAATTTTCGGACCGCGGGCATATACCATGGCAAGAAGCGGCATACCCCATCTTTCGGTCGCTTCGCTCACTCTTCCCATTTGAGCAAGCATTTCACGTTCCAATTCATCACCGATATTTACATGAATGGATACGGCGTCCGCTCCGAGACGGATAGCTTCTTCAACCGTTGCGACCAAAGTTTTTGAATTGGCATGGGGAGATAAATCCGTTGAAGCGGATAAATGCACGATAAGCCCCAAATCCTTTCCGCTCGTTCTATGCCCGCAGCGCACCAAACCTTTGTGCATAAGCACGGCGTCCGCTCCGCCGACAGACATATCCTGCACGGTTTCACGCATGTTGACAAGCCCCTGGCATGGACCGACAGAAACACCATGGTCCATGGGAACAATAATACAGCGGTTCGTTTCACGATTGAAAATGCGTTCCAAACGAATTTTTTTACCGATACTCATAACAATCTCCTTTTCCACAGCATTTTATTTCATCCGTGACGTTTTTCAGAAAATAAAAAAAACCACGGACCTAATGTGCCGTGGTTTTCATAGTATTTTTTTAGATATGACTAAACACAATACCCATAACCACAGGCACTTTCTCCGTAATAATAGCTAAAGTAAAAGCTGTTGAACGTTGCTTGGTTATGCATAGTGTTATTCATTCTTTAATTCCTCATTTGAATTAATTATTTAATTATTCCCTTCTTTTTCGCTTGTCAAGATTTTTTTTAATACGCTTCAATATTTTCCACCGGCTGGGTTAATAAAAATGCTCCTTTTTCTATCCGCTTTTTCAGCTCTTCGGCTATTTCCAAAGAACGCTGATAGGAAGTAAGCGGATGTGTCGGCACTTTTTTTCCGTCGATATCGATAGAACCGCTTATAAGCTCCGCATAACTCACATGTTTGATGACACGCGAACTGCAGTTTTGATAATCGAGGGAATAATCTTTTACAGGCATCAAAATATCTTCGTTGCCGACACCGGTGTATTGCGCTATTTCCGCATTTAAAACGGGAATGGGAATACCTATGCCGACAGCGAGGCTTACTCCGTATCCGAACAGAGAATGGGCTCTGACATACCTGTCGGACATGGCTTTCATATCGCCTTTCACCATAAGCGTTCCGGAAGCAGACATGGGAACGCCTTTTTCCGTGCGCTTCGGATTTGGAACATGCTGCGTGCCTGAACCGATGACATAACCGATTCCGCCGCCCAAGAAAATACGGGTGCCCAAACCGATAGTTTTAAAATACGGGTCGTTGAAAAGCGGAGAAAGCTCGCCCGATGTCGCAAAATTAGCGTTCTGCAAGTGCGGCTTCAGCGCCCCCATATAGGTATAGAGCGTCTTGTGGGCGTTCTCATTCACCGCCACATTATAATTTTGGTAACAGTTGCGGGGATTGAGCATATGCGCATATTTCAAATCGTGAATGGTGATTTCGCGCTCAAAGGATTTTTTGGGATAACAGTCCGTCGTATAACTTTCACAGCGGAGTTTCACCTTCCGTCCCGCAATTAAATCTTCAATGACATGCGCTCCGCCATAGTGAAATTCTCCGGGATAAACCTGATTCAGCGGGTCACCCTCGCGCATTTCCGTCGCCCCGACAAAACCGTCGACAGCGGCAAGCCCGGCATGGCAAGGCACGTCATTGAGCCACATCTTGCTTGCGCGGAGAGTCGGCGCTTCCGTTTGCCCTATATTGAAAAGCATGCCGGAAGAACACATGGGAGAAAATGTTCCCGTAGTGACAACATCGATTTCCTTTGCTGCTTTTTCCGCTCCCATTTCCTTGACGGCTTTTGTCATTTCCTCCGCCGTCAATACGACGGCTCTGCCCTGCTTAATCCTTTCATTGATTTCTGCAATAGTTTTCATACCAAGCACTACCTTTTATCAATTATACCATACTTCATTCATTTATGTTTTTCAATTTCTTATGGATATTGCTCCGCTCAAGCCCGATAAGTTCCGACAGTCTGCTCACATTTCCCCCCGCTTCCTCAAGCTTGCGGGTCAAATAATATTCCTCAAAAGCTGATTTTGCCGTTTTATAGTCAAGCTCGAGCATTTTTTGCAAAGTCTTATCCGTTGCCAAGGCATCTTCCATTCTTTGCGCCGTTTGTCCTTTGCCCACGTTTTCAAGCATTTCCAAAGGAAGTGAAACATAATCCACTTGCCTGCCGCTGTACAGCACGGTCAAACGCTCAAGCAAATGCATAAGCTCGCGCACATTTCCGGGCCAGGACCACTCTTCCAAAACCTGCACCGCTTCTTTTGTAAGAACCGGGGCTTTCATGGAATATTTTTTTTCAACCGCGTGCAAAAGCGTTTCTATGAGAAGCGGCATATCTTCTTTTCGCTCCCGAAGCGGCGGAACAGATAAGGGAAAAACCCGCAGACGGTAATACAGGTCTTGGCGGAACTCGCCGTCCGCAATGGCTTTCTCCAAATCCTTATTGGTTGCCGCAATGACGCGTACCTGCACTTTGATATTTTTTGTGCCGCCCACGCGCTCGAAACACTGCTCCTGCAAAATACGCAAAATTTTCGCCTGTGTCCTCAAGCTCATATCGCCGATTTCGTCCAAGAACAAAATTCCATTGTTGGCTAATTCAAATTTGCCGATTTTTGTGGAGTCGGCACCGGTGAACGCTCCCTTTTCATGCCCGAAAAGCTCGCTTTCGATGAGTTCTTCCGGAATGGCGGCACAATTCACCGCAATGAAGGGTCTGTCTTTTTGTTTGCTGTTCCTATGCAAAGTCCGCGCGGCAAGTTCTTTGCCCGTGCCGTTTTCACCGGTAATCAGCACCCATGCGTCCGTCGGGGCGACTTTCATCAAATCACGCATGAAAGCACGCATGACTTTTGAATTTGCAACCATGGGAACTTCATAGTCATTATGCACAGCTTGACGCAAAAGGCTGTTTTCCTGCTTAAGCTCTTTCATTTCAAGCGCATGGCGGACACTCAGCAGAATTTTTTCAAGACTGAGCGGCTTTTCCACAAAATCATGGGCGCCCAGACGTAAAGCCTGCACGGCGGTTTCCACATTTCCATGCCCGGATATCATGATGAAAGGAATTTGCGGATACAATTCTTTCGCACGCTTGAGAGTTTCAAGCCCGTCAATGCCTGTCAGCCAAATATCCAAAAAAACAAGGTCGACAAGGTTGTTTTCCAAAAATAAAAGGGCGTTTTCTCCGCTATCGGCCTCCGAAACAGTGTAATTTTCATCCTCCAATATTCCGCGGAGAGAAAAGCGCACCCCTTCTTCATCGTCAACAACAAGAATATGCCCTGCCATATCACATACCTAAATAGGCTTTTCTTACAGAATCGTCTTTTAACAAATTATCCGCCTTATCTTCCTTGACAATTTTACAGTTCTCCATCACATACGCCCTGTCGGCGATTTTCAGAGCTTGGTTCGCATTTTGTTCCACCAAGAAAACCGTTGTGCCGCGGCTGTTGATTCTCTGAATGATTTGAAAAATCTGCTGAATAATGATAGGCGCCAAGCCGAGTGAAGGCTCGTCAAGCAAAAGAAGTTTCGGTCTGCCCATAAGAGCCCTTGAAATGGCGAGCATTTGCTGTTCACCGCCTGAAAGCGTGCCTCCCGCCTGCTTGTACCGTTGGGCAAGGATAGGAAAAAGCGAAAAAATATATTCCATGTCTTCTTTTATCTGCGCTTTGTCATTTCTTAAAAAAGCGCCCAATTCCAAATTCTCCTGCACGGTAAGGTCCGGAAAAATAAGCCGTCCCTCCGGAACCTGACTTATGCCCAATTTTACGATTTCATTGGGAGCCAGCACATGGATAGGTTTCTTATTATAGAAGATTTCGCCGCTTCTCGGTCTGATACCGCCGCAAATGGTCATAAGCGTCGTGCTTTTGCCCGCGCCGTTGGCGCCGAT